>CAYHRW010000359.1:0-2746 GCA_964359105.1 uncultured bacterium | reverse complement strand
GAGCATGCTCGACGTCTCGAACATCATCTGGGAGACCTGCAAGACCTACATCCTCCAGCAGGGCAAGCTCCTCATGGTGCTCGAGGCCTTCATCGCCGCCTGCATCATCTACTACTTCGGCGTGCTCCAGGGGCAGGGCGCGGGAAAGGTGCTGCTCATCCTGATGTGGTCCGTGGTCGGGATCCTGGGCTCCTACTCAGTGGCGTGGTTCGGCATCCGCATGAACACCTACGCGAACAGCCGCACCGCGTTCGCCTCGCTCAAGGGCAAGCCGCTCCCGCTCTACGAGATCCCGCTGCAGGCGGGCATGAGCATCGGCGTGCTGCTCATCTGCGTCGAGCTCATCATGATGCTGGTGATCCTGGTGTTCGTGCCGCGCGAGGCGGCGGGGGCGTCCTTCCTCGGCTTCGCCATCGGCGAGTCGCTCGGCGCCTCGGCGCTGCGCATCGCCGGCGGCATCTTCACCAAGATCGCCGACATCGGCTCCGACCTCATGAAGGTCGTGTTCCGCATCAAGGAGGACGACCCGCGCAACCCCGGCGTGATCGCCGACTGCACCGGCGACAACGCGGGCGACTCGGTGGGACCGACCGCGGACGGCTTCGAGACCTACGGCGTGACCGGCGTGGCGCTCATCTCCTTCATCGCGCTCGCGGTCGCCGACACCCAGAAGGCCCCGCTGCTGGTGTGGATCTTCGTGATGCGCATCCTGATGATCCTCACCTCGATCGTGGCCTTCAGCGTGAACGGGGCGATCGCGCGCGCGCAGAACCAGGGCAAGGACAAGATCAACTTCGAGGCCCCGCTCACCAGCCTGGTGTGGATGACCTCCCTGCTCTCGATCGTGGTCACCTTCGTGGTCTCCAAGTGGATGCTGGGCGACTTCGCCGGCGGCGTCTGGTGGAAGCTCTCGACCATCATCTCGTGCGGCACGCTGGCGGCAGCGCTCATCCCCGAGTTCACCAAGGTCTTCACCAGCAGCAACTCGCGCCACGTGCGCGAGATCGTGGCGGCCACCCGCGAGGGCGGCGCCTCGCTCACCATCCTCTCGGGGCTGGTGGCGGGCAACTTCTCGGTGTTCTGGAAGGCGCTGGTGCTGTCGGTGCTGCTGTTCATCGCCTACCTGATGTCGCTCCAGGGACTCGCGGAGTTCCTGCGGCCCGAGATGGTGCAGTACGCCGCGGTCTTCGCCTTCGGCCTGGTGGCGTTCGGCCTGCTCGGCATGGGGCCGGTGACCATCGCCGTGGACTCCTACGGTCCGGTCACCGACAACGCCCAGAGCATCTTCGAGCTGTCGCAGATCGAGACCCAGCCGGGCGCGGCGGCCGAGGTCGAGAAGCAGTTCGGCTTCAAGCCGAACTTCGCGCTCGGGAAGCACCTGCTCGAGGACAACGACGGCGCGGGCAACACCTTCAAGGCCACCGCCAAGCCGGTGCTGATCGCGACCGCGGTGGCGGGCGCCACCACCATGATCTTCTCGATGATCGTGCTGCTGAGCGAGAGGCTGGGCGCGGCCTTCGACCTCCGCCTCACCGAGCCGCGCGTGCTGCTCGGGCTGCTCATGGGCGGCGCCACCATCTACTGGTTCACCGGCGCCTCGATGCAGGCGGTGACCACCGGGGCCTACCGCGCGGTCGAGTTCATCAAGCGCAACATCCGTCTCGAGTCGGCCGAGAAGGCCTCGGTCAAGGACTCGAAGGAGGTGGTGCGCATCTGCACCCAGTACGCGCAGGCCGGCATGTTCAACATCTTCCTGGTGATCTTCTGCCTCACCCTGGCCTACGCCTTCTTCGACCCCATCTTCTTTGTCGCCTACCTGGTGGCGATCGCCGTGGTCGGCCTGTTCCAGGCGGTGGAAATGGCCAACGCCGGCGGTGCATGGGACAACGCGAAGAAGGTGGTCGAGGTGGACCTGAAGGAGAAGGGCACCGACCTGCACGCCGCCACCGTCATCGGCGACACGGTGGGTGACCCCTACAAGGACACCTCGTCGGTGGCCCTGAACCCCATCATCAAGTTCACCACCCTGTTCGGGCTGCTGGCGGTGGAGACCGGGGTGGCGAACCAGGCGGTCGCGCGCCCGGTAGGCGTGATCCTGTTCCTGGTGGCGCTGTTCTTCGTCTACCGCTCCTTCTACGGCATGCGCATCAGCACCGTGCGCCAGGCGGCGGTCCCCGCCGCGGCTGCCGCGGACGCGGCCGAGGCGGTCGCCGCGACCACCCGGGACTGACCGGGCGGCCTGACCCAGAAGCCCCCACCGGCGCTCCGGCGGGGGCTTCTGCATGGGGTGCGACCACACGACCGGCGCCCGACACCATGCCGGGCCGGTTGCGGGAAGGCGAAGCGCGCGTCCGGCCGGACTTCCCCGGCACCGGTCGTGCGATTTCCTGCGCCCGGATGCGATTTGGGACTTCTGACCGACGAGCGTCTCGATTAGTATGGTTCACCGTCTCGGTTCCTTTCGGTCAGAGGAGGGCTCCCCCGTGCGGCCGTTCCTTCGCTCGCTGGCGCTGTTCATCCTGACGACGATCGTAGCCACCACGGCCAACGCGACCCGGGTCACGAACCTCTCCGCCGTGCACCACGACGGACAGACGTTCCTCACCTGGAGCTGCCCGCCCGGCACGGGGTGGATGTACCGCGTCTACGCGTCCCCCGATCCGATCTACAACCTTGCCCAGTTCTGGTACTCCACGCTCGTCTCCCGGGTGCAGGACTCGACGTGGTGCGACCGCCGCCTCTCCTC
>CAYHRW010000358.1:0-2758 GCA_964359105.1 uncultured bacterium | reverse complement strand
CACCCGACTCCGCCTGCTTCCGCGCGGCGGCTTCTTGAGACGCGCGCGGCGGGCGTGCTAGGGTCGCGGCGAACTTGAGCGACCTCGGAACGTCACCGCGAATGCGGAAAGGGAACCGATGGTATCAGCCACACTTCCCGGCATGAGACTCGCCGGGATCTCGGCCTATGCTCCGGCGCAGGTCTGGTCCAACGTGAGAGTGGCGGCGCGGCTGCGGCTGGCGCGCATCCAGCGCGACGCCCAGCTCAGGCGCGAGCGCGGCCACGGCCTCACCGAAGATGAAGCCCGCGAGTTCACCACCAGCGACCGCTGGGTGCGACGCTTCATCGGCTTCACCGAGCGGCGCTTCAGCGAGAACGGCGAGGGCACCATTGACCTCGCCGCGGCCGCGGCGCGGCGGCTGCTCGGGCGCCTGGGCTGCGCCCCCGCAGAGGTGGACGGCATCCTGTTTGCGAGCGTCACCCCGTCCTACCTCTACAGCCCGCCCGACGCCGCACTGCTGCAGGAGAAGCTCGGCATCCCGCTGCTGCACGGCGGACTCCCGCGCGAGACCAGCGCCGCGGACATCTCGCTGGCGTGCAGCTCGTGGGTGGCGGCGCTGATGCTGGCCTACGCCCTCGTCCACTCCGGGATGGCGCGCAACCTCCTGCTGGTCGGGGCCGACCGCATGAGCGCCACCATCAACTGGCGGGACCGCTCCTTCGCCACCGTGCTCGGCGACGCCGGCACCGCCACGCTCTGCACCGCGGTCCCCGCGGAAGAGGACTGGTTCGCGCCCGCGCAGTTCTGGAGCTGGCTCGACGGCGGCAACGCGGACATCATCAAGACGCCCATGGGCGGCTCGCGGCATCCGCTGCGCACCCGCGAAGACCTCGAGAACGCGCGGCACTGCCTGGCCATGGATGGGCGCGCGGTGCGCGAGGTGCTGGTGCCCTTCGTCGGCGGCCCTGCCATCCAGGCCGCACTGGCCAAGGCCGGCTGGCCGCTCGACTCGCTGGACCTGGTCACGCTGCACGAGGCGAACCTGGTGCTCAACGAGGCGATCGTGGCGGAGTGGCGCGCGCGCGGCTTCCACGGCGAGGTGCTGAGCGCCGGGGGCCGGTTCGGCAACACCACCAGCGCCTCGATCCCGCTGGCGCTGGCGCTCAATCCCGCCGCGCTCGCGGTGGGCCGGCGCTTCGGATTGTTCGGGTTCGGCGGCGGGCTCTCGGCGAGCTTCGCCTTCGGCACCATCCGCCACCCGCTCGAGATCTCGGCGGACGTGGACTGACGCCGGCGAACGCTCGCCGCCGGGGCGGGCCCGGCGACCCGCTACAGCACTCCCTCCACCAGCCGCAGCGTATCGCGCGCGATGATGAGCTCCTCGTTGGTGGGGATGACCAGCACCTTGACCGGAGCGTCCGGAGGCGAGACCTCGGCCTCCTTCCCCACAGCGGCGGCGTTGCGCCCGGGGTCCACGCGGATGCCCATGAACTCGAGCCCGGCGAGCGCGCGGGCCCGGATCGGCGGGGCGTTCTCGCCGATGCCACCGGTGAAGATCACGGCGTCCACGCCGCCCATCGCGCCGGCGTAGGCCGCCACGTACTTCCTCACCCGGTAGCAGAACAGGTCGAGCGCCAGCTTCGCGCGCTCGTGCCCCTTCTCCTCGGCGGCGAGCAGCTCGACCATGTCGTTCGAGATGCCCGAGATGCCGTAGAGCCCCGAGTGCTTGTTGAGCATGGTGGTGGCCTGGTGCTCGGTCAGGTCCTCCTTGTGCATGATGTAGAAGAGCACCGCGGGGTCGAGGTCGCCGCAGCGCGTGCCCATGAGCAGGCCCTCGAGGGGCGTGAAGCCCATCGAGGTGTCCACCGACTTCCCCTGCGCGATGGCGCACACGCTGGCGCCGTTGCCCAGGTGGCAGGTGACGAGCCGGGTCTCCTCGCGCGGGCGGCCGAGCAGCGCCCTCGAGCGCCATCCGACGAAGCGGTGGGAGGTGCCGTGGAACCCGTAGCGCCGGATGCCGTGGCGGGTGTAGAGCACGTAGGGGAGCCCGTAGAGGTAGGCGCACGCCGGCATGCTCTGGTGGTAGGCGGTGTCGAAGACCGCGGCGTGCGGCACGTCGGGAAGGAGCTGCCGGGCCGCGTGGTAGCCCCGCAGGTTGTGCGGGTTGTGGAGCGGCGCCAGCTCGGAGCAGTCCTCGATCTGCTGGACCACCTCGCGGTCCACGAGCGCCGACTGCGTGAACTTCTCGCCGCCGTGCACCATGCGGTGGCCAACCGCCTCGATGTCCGCGGCCTTTCCGATGACGCCGCTCTCGCGGTCGGTGAGGATGCGCAGGATCTCGGCGATGGCGACGCGGTGCTCGAGGATCTCCTTCACCACCGAGACCTTCTCGCGGCCCGCGGGCCGGTAGGTGTGGATGGCGCTCGAGGTGCCGATGCGCTCGACCGAGCCCTTCGCGATGGTCTGGTCGCTGTTGCTCTCGATCATGGCGAGCGTGGTTTCGACCAGCTGGTACTTGACCGAGGAAGAGCCGCAGTTGAGGACCAGGACCTTCACCGCGTCACCTCCTTCCCCTCGCGGCGCGGCGCCTCGAGGCGCTTGTGGCCCTCGTAGAGGAAGAACCCGCGCCCGGTCTTGCGGCCCAGGCGCCCGGCGCGGACCAGCTTGCGGAGCAGCGGGCACGGCCGGTACTTGATGTCGCCCAGCTCGCGGAACAGGTGCTCCATCCAGCCCAGCACCTTGTCGAGCCCGACGCGGTCGGAGTACTCGAGCGGGC
>CAYHRW010000357.1:0-2761 GCA_964359105.1 uncultured bacterium | reverse complement strand
GGCAGGATCGGCATGACGACGTGCCGGATGATGTCGCGCTCGATCTGCGCGTGCTTCACCTTCGCGTCGTGCTGGGAGGAGACCACCACGGTGTCTATACGCACCGGGTGGCGGTCCTCGTCGTACTCGATGGTGACCTGCGACTTGCCGTCCGGGCGCAGGTACGGGAGCTTGCCGCTGCGGCGCACCTGCGCGAGCCGGCGCGTGATCTTGTGCGCCAGCATGATCGGCATGGGCATCAGCTCCGGGGTCTCGCGGCACGCGAAGCCGAACATCAGGCCCTGGTCGCCCGCGCCGCCCTTGTCCACGCCCCTGGCGATGTCGGGCGACTGGTCATCAATGGCGGTGATCACCGAGCAGGTGTGGCAGTCGAATCCGTAGTCGGCGTCGTCGTAGCCGATCTCCCCGATCACCCGGCGCACCAGCGTCGGGATGTCCACGTAGCCGTGGCTGGTGATCTCCCCGGCCACGAACGCCAGGCCGGTGGTGACCAGCGTCTCGCACGCCACGCGGCTCTGCTTGTCCTGCGCGATCAGCTCGTCGAGCACGGAGTCGGAGATCTGATCGGCGATCTTGTCGGGGTGTCCCTCGGTGACGGACTCGGAGGTGAACAGGTGACGCGAACCCATGAACGTTCTCCAGGATGTTGGGGGTCGGCTGTGCGCCCGGCGCCACCAGGCGGCCGGGGTTCAGGGTGGCGCTTACGTGAAGAACACCTCGCTCGAGTCGCCGACGTTGACGCGGCGGAACCCGCCGCGCACCACGGCGTTCTCGCCCACCACCGAGCTCTCGAGCATGATGTCCTCGACCGTGGCGTTCTCGTTGACGATGGAGTCGCGCACCACGGCGTTCCTGAGCAGGGCCCCCGCCGCCACCGAGACGTGGGGCCCCAGGATGCAGTTCTCGAC
The DNA here is from genome assembly GCA_964359105.1 of uncultured bacterium. Classification (GTDB taxonomy): domain Bacteria; phylum Eisenbacteria; class RBG-16-71-46; order RBG-16-71-46; family RBG-16-71-46; genus JACRPT01. The sequence continues at coordinate 1,853 of CAYHRW010000357.1, read as the reverse complement.
GGTGGCGCCGGCGGCCACCAGCACCGGACCGTGCACCACCGAGCCGGGAATCTGCACCGGCTGCGCCCGTTTGTCGAGCAGCACCCGGTTGGTCTCGAGCAGGGTCTCGGTCTTGCCGCAGTCGTACCAGCCCTGGACCGGAAACGTGGTGATGACGGTCCCGCCCGCGACCAGCACCTGCATGGCGTCGGTGAGCTGGAACTCGCCCCTGGTGCGGATGTCCCTGCGCTGGATCTCGGCGAGCGCCTCGAACAGCGGGCGGCCGCGCGTGAAGTAGTAGATCCCGGTGATCGCCAGGTCCGAGGCGGGCTCTTCGGGCTTCTCGACCATGCGGGTCACCCGGCCCTGCCCGTCGGTCTCGACGATGCCGAAGCGGTGCGGGTCCGCGACCGCCTTGACCCCGATGGTGTTCTCACCGCCCGCCAGCACGCCCTCGAGATCCGCCTCGAAGATGGTGTCGCCGAGGATGATGAGCACCGGCCGGTCGCCGGCGTAGGGCTCGGCGAGCGAGACCGCGTGGCCCAGGCCCAGCCGCTCGGGCTGCTCGACGTAGTCCACGTGCAGGTGCCGGTAGTGTTCGTCCACGTACTCGCGCACCAGCTCGCCCATGTAGCCCACGACCAGCACGGCGCGCGTGATCCCGAGCGCCGGGAGGTCGTCGAGGATGTGCGCCAGGATGGGCTTGCCGGCGACGTGCAGCAGCACCTTGGGCAGGGTGTGGGTGTGCGGCCTGAGCCGCGTCCCGACGCCGGCGACCGGGATGATGGCGATGGTGTCACGGGTCACGGGGCATCCCCCGGCGTCGCGAGACGCCGCTTGAACTCATCAATGCTGGGGATCGGTGTGGGGTCCGCGCCGCCCAGCAGCGCCAGGTAGAGGCTCAGGTAGTCACCGAACTGCACCAGCGAGGCCAGGCGCGCGTTGCGTCCCTCCCCGCGCGATTCCCACTCGAACACCGGCGCGCCCTGCCGCCGCGCGTACTCCGCGGTGAGATCGAGGCGCTTCGCCACCTCGGGCGCGTCCTCGCCGTCGCGCAGCACCAGCACGGCGAGCATCTCGTGCAGCGCCCCCGGGCGCTCCCAGCCCACGATCTCGTTGTGATCGAGCTCGGGCACCGCCGCCGAGTGGCCGGGCAGCTTAGCATTTTCGTTGAGCTGCTGTCGCACCCGCAGCGCAACCGGGGCGATCCGCTCGGTGCCCGAGTAGACCAGCACCAGCTTCCCGTGGAGAGAGCGCGCCAGCCGCTTGGCCGGGTTGCGCTCCTCGGGCACGCCCGGCGCCAGCTCGCCGTCGAGCGATCGCAGCAGCGCGGCGGCCTCGCGCCAGCCCGGCGCGGGGTCGTCGGCCCAGCCCAGTGCGTGAATGAGCGCGGTAAGCGCGACCCACGAGGAGAACAGCGCGGCGCGCGGCGGCGAGCCGCCAGGCAGGACGTGCACGCCCACGCCGTCGCGGGCGCACCATGCCCCGAGCGTCCCGCCGCTGGTCATGGCGAGCCGGGGGATGCCGCGCGCGCCGGCCTGGCGGTAGAGCGCGAGCGTCTCCTCGGTGCCGCCCGAGTAGGACGAGAGCAGCGCCAGCGCGTCCTTCCCCACCCACGCCGGCCACCGGTAGTCGCGCACCACGACGAGCGGGCGCGGCATGCGGTCGCCGTAGAGCCCGGCGGTGAGGTCGCCGGCGATGGCCGAGCCGCCGAGCCCGCCCACCGCGAGCAGCGCGGGGCTGGCGAGCGGCGGGCGCCACGGGTCGCGCGCGAGCCGCGCGAGCGCGGCCTCGATCTGCGCGGAGAGCCCGGCGATCCGCGCGGCCATGTCGCCGCTGTCGCGCGCTCCGTAGGGCGGCTCGAGCGCGCTCAC
>CAYHRW010000356.1:0-2791 GCA_964359105.1 uncultured bacterium | reverse complement strand
CGCGCGGCCCGGGCGAGACCCAGCTCGAGACCGACCGCCGCATCGTGCGCGAGCGGATCGCCCGCTTGAAGCGCGAACTGCAAGGGGTGGAGCGCGAGCGCGAGACCCAGCGCCGGCGGCGGCGCCGCGAGTTCCGCGCCGCGCTGGTGGGCTACACCAACGCCGGCAAGAGCACGCTGTTCAACGCTCTCACCCGTGCCAACGTGTTCGTCGAGGACCGGCTGTTCGCCACGCTCGACGCCACCACGCGCCAGATGGTGAGCCCCGAGCGCCGGCTCGCGCTCCTCACCGACACCGTGGGCTTCATCCGCAAGCTCCCGCACCACCTGGTCGCCTCGTTCCACAGCACGCTGGTGGAGGCGGTCGAGGCCGACCTGCTGCTCCACGTGGTGGACGCGGCCGACCCCGACCTCCGCCGCCAGATGATCGCGGTCGAGGGCGTGCTCGAGGAGCTGCTCGAGACGCCGCGGCCCACCGTGCTGGTATTCAACAAGACCGACCTGGTCCGTGACCGCGACGCCCTGGCCGGGCTCGCGGTCGAGTTCCCCGGCGCGTTCCAGGTCTCGGCGCGCACCAGCGAGGGGCTCGAGTCGCTGCGCGCGTTCGTGTGGGAGCAGGCCGCGGAGCGCGCCGCCGTGGGCGCGGGAACCCGCGCCTCGTGAGCGGCGGAGCGGCCGGCGCGCCCGCGCTCGTGCTCGCGTTCGAGACGCGCATCGAGGCGCCACGCGGGCGCGTGTTCGCCGCGGTCACCGAGGGCCGCCACCTGGCGCGCTGGTTCTGCGACGCCGGCGACAGCGAGCCGGCGCTGAACGGCCGCCTGGTGCTGCGTTGGAACCGGCCGGGGTCCATCCCGTTCGAGGGCCGCTGGGACACCTTCGCGGCACCGGTCTCCTGCGCCTACGAGGGCGGCAACGCCGGCTACCCGGACGGCTACGGCGGTCGCGTGGAGTTCACCCTCGCGTGCGACGGCGAGTGGACCGTGCTGGCCGTGCGCCACGCCATTCCCGACCGGCCCGAGTACCGGCCCTTCGTCGAGAGCTACCGCGAGGCGTGGCCGCGCGCGCTCGCGCGCCTCGCCGCCTTCCTCACGCCGGAGTCCTGAGCATGACCGCCGGCACCACCGCAGCGCGCCGCCGCCTCCGCTTCGGACACAGCCCGGACGCCGATGACGCCTACATGTTCTACGGCTTCCACGCCGGCCTCGCCGCCATCGCGGGCTGCGACGTGGAGCACGTGCTCGAGGACATCCAGAGCCTGAACCGCCGCGCGCTCGAGCGCGCCGACCTGGAGATCACCGCGGTCTCGGCCCACGCGTACGCGTTCCTGCTCGACCGCTACGCCGTGCTCTCCTGCGGCGCCTCGATGGGCATGGGCTACGGCCCGGTGGTGGTGGCGCGCGCGGCGCGCACGCTCGAGTCGCTGCGTGGCCAGCGCGTCGCCATCCCCGGGCCGCTCACCACCGCCGCGCTGCTGCTCGCGATCGAGTGCCCCGGATGCCTGCCGGTCGAGGTGATGTTCGACCGCATCCCGGCCGTGGTCGCTTCGGGCAAGGTCGAGGCGGGCGTCATCATCCACGAGAGCCAGCTCACCTACCGCGACGAGGGTCTCGTCAAGGTGCTCGACTTCGGCGAGCTGTGGCAGGCGCGCGACCACCTCCCGGTCCCGCTCGGGCTCGACGTGGTGCGCCGCGACCTCGGGCCGGAGCTGATGCGCGCGGCGAGCGCCGGCTTCCGCGCCTCGATCCAGGCCGCGCTGGACCACGAGGAGGAAGCCATCCGCTACGCGCTCGGCTTCGGCCGCGGACTCGACGTGGAGCAGGGCAAGCGCTTCGTCCACATGTACGTGAACGAGCTGACGCTGGACATGGGCGAGACCGGCCGCCGCGCGCTCCGGCTGCTCTACGAGCGCGCCCGCGACGCCGGCGTCATCGCGGCGGTGCCGGAGATCGAGGTGGTGTGAGGGCGCGGCCGCGGTCAGGCCGCCGTTTTCACCCACACCAAAGCCGGAAGAGCCGCCGAAGTTAGACCCTCACCGATCATCATGAGCTTCGACGAATACGGACTTGCCCTGGAGAGATGACGCTGAACGCTCCGAGGAGTTCTGGCGCCTGCTGCCGACACACCCCCGAGACTATCTCCGCCTTCGCCGTATTCGTGATACCTGCGAGCCGGACCAAGACCACTCCAGAGTGCACCAGCTTTTGCCGGAACACGAGCTCCCCGAAGTCCCTGTCGGCAGTGAGCAGTAGGGCGCCCCGAGCATTGGCCTGCCGAAGGACCTCCTCATCTGGAACGCTGGGAGACAGCTCCGCCACGTACACGACATCGTGGCCGTCCTGCCGTAGTCGCTCCACCACCGCGCGGTCAACGCCTTCATCGGCGATCAGGTTCACGCTGATTTCGCGCGGACCGGGTACACCACTTCAGCCCGAAGCGCCTGCGCCGCGAAGCGGAGGGCGGCCAACACCCCCTCGCGCGTCAAGCGGGGGTGAGACTCGATCACCGCGTCAATCGATTCGCCGCTACCTAGCTTCTCCAAAATGAGATCTACGGTGACTCGTGTTCCCGCGACAACTGGTTTTCCCATCATCACCTTGGGGTCCGAGACTATCATCGGCTCGCTCATCGTCAGCCTCCTGGAAATGACTCTAACAAACCCACCCGGCGCCAGAAACCGGGCTCGATGGGTCTAACGCCCAGCATCAGCTGCGGCGCGAAGCGCCGTCAGCTGCATGCTGTTGTTGAACTCAATCCGCCTTCGGCGGATAGGCCAGGCTTCTGGCTGAACTTCT
>CAYHRW010000355.1:0-2795 GCA_964359105.1 uncultured bacterium | reverse complement strand
CCCGCGCGGCACGCCGCTCCCGCGCACTCTGCTTCCCCTCGCGCTCGCCATCTTCGCGCTCGGCGTGCTCGCCCCCGCGGACGCGCGAGCGATGCTCGTCAACCAGGTGCGGCCGTGGTCGGGCGACACCGGCGTCGGCGACCCGCTGCTGACGGTGATCGAGCTGTACAACGACTCGACGGTGGCTGTGAACCTGTCGGGCTGGACGCTGGGTGGCGTCACGCCGGCGGACGTCATCGCGCTGCCGGCGTGGTCCATCGCGGCGGGCGCCTACCTCAACGTCCTCTTCGGCGCGGGCACCGACGACTCCGACTTCTCCGACGGCGTGGGCTCCTGGTACACGGGGCCTACCTCCTACGGGCTCACGCCGTACCAGGGCGAGGTCGGCCTTTACGACGGCGTGCCGGGCACGGGCACGATCCAGGACTTCGTGGACTGGGGCCTGACCGGAGGCTCGTTCGGCTTCGCCTACTCGAACGCGACCGCGGCCGGGATGTGGCCGGCGGGCGGATTCGTGGACCTCACCGGGCTCTCGCTGCTGGCCCAGATCGCGCGGCTCCCGTCCGGCTACGACCGCGACACCACCTCGGACTGGGGCGAGCTGGAGATGCCCTACGTGGTGCCGATGACGAACCACCACGCCCTGCAGCTCTCGCCGCGCGACGGCACCCTGGAGGACACGCAACCCACCTTCACCTGGCGCGCGGTGGTCGACGCGACCGGCTACACCATCGAGGTGGACGACGACTCGCTGTTCGGCTCACCCGCGATCACGGCGATGGTGACGGCCACCAGCTACACGCCGTCCTCGTCGCTCGCGGACGGTGGCTACTACTGGCGCGTGACGCCGAACGGGCTCGCGGGCGGCCCGTACCCGCGCGCGGTCTACCAGTTCCTGCTCACCAGCACGCCGCCCGGCCCGGGGCCGGCGCGCGCGCAGGCGGTCTACGGCAGTGCGCCGGTCCCGCAGTACTTCCAGCACAAGGACGCGAAGCTGCTCTGCATCTGGGACGTGAACCCGGGCGGCGTGCCGTTCCGCCCCGGCTGCACCGAGAACGCGAGCGCGCAGGGGCCGTGGGACGCGGCGCACCCGGCGACCGCCGCGCACATCCCGGGATGCAACCACTGCAACAAGTACTGCACCCGCGCCAGCATCCAGATGGTGAACGCGAAGTACGGCGGCACGCTGCTGCAGGACGAGATCTCCTACCGGCTGTGGAGCACGCTGAACGCCGGCCCCGAGGGTGACCTGGGCCACAACGTGGGCACGTGGCCGTCGGCGAACAACGGGTTCGGCTGGGCGCTCAAGGGCGGCGCGGTGGCCGAGAGGTTCATCGGTCCTCCCGACGCGCCGATCCCGTTCGACTCGCTCACCACCGAAGTGGACGGGGGCCGCCCGGTGCTCACGGTGATCCGCCCGCCGGGCTGGTTCCATACCGTGGTGTTCACCGGCTACTTCCAGCTCTTCGGGTTCCGGTTCATCCACATCACCGACCCGTGGCCGGGCCGCACCGGTTGGTACGTCCACTCGCGCATGCCGTGCGTGCGCTACTACATGATCCGACCCGACACGGTGGGGGGGCGCGTCACCGACCCCGCGGTCGCAGCCGACACCGACGGCGACGGGATGATGGACTTCGACGAGGGCACCCCGCGGCCGTTCCAATCGAGCCGGACCTCGACGGACACCGACCGGGACAGCTTGGCGGACAGGCAGGAGGTCCGCCAGTACACCTTCCACCGCAACTACCACGCCGCGCACGTCAACAACTCGCTCAACTTCCCGGACATTGACGGCGACACGCTGCGCGCCGAGAACGACTGCGACGCGGACAACGACCGCCACTTCGACGGCGGCGAGGACATCAACGGCAACGGCCATTACGATGCCGGCGAGACCTGCCCGCTCAACCGATTCGACAGCAACCTGAATCTGGCCGTGAACGTCCAGACGTGCATCCCCGGCGAAGGCGACCCGCAGGTGCAGGGAGGCAGGCTCCACGCCGACACCGACTACGGCGTGGACGTCCGCCAGATGGTGTGCAACCCGCCGGCGCGCGGCGAGGCGCTCGGCACGGGCGGCCTGGTCGGCACCGACGCCAGCGGCGTGATCGTGCGGCAGCAGTTCGCGTGCCTCGTGCCGGGCCAGTACCGCATGGTGATCGACGCGGCCAGGAACGGCGTCTTCGACCCGGACTGCGACCCGATCGTGTGCTTCACCGTGGACGCCGCGACGGCGACGAGCGCGGTGGACCGGATCGGGGCCGAGGTGACGCCCGACGGTGCGGAGCTGTCGTGGTGGATGATGGAGCGTGGCGCCTTCGAGAGCTTCCGCGTGCACCGCGCGGTGGACGGCGGGTCGGAGCGGCTCGTCACGCCCGAGTCGATCGTGGCCGCGGCGCAGACCTACCCGGCGAAGTTCGCCTGGCGCGACGCCGCGATCGAGCAGGGCCACACGTACGCCTAGCGGATCGAGGCGGTGAGGGGACAGCACGTCGCAGTGGTTCGGCCCGGCGGTGCTGCGCACCACCATCGTGCCCGCGCGGCTCGCGCTGCGCGGGGCTCTGCCCAATCCGTTCCAGAAGAGCACTCAGATCGCCTTCGACCTGCCGTTGGGCGCGGGCGAGACGCGCGTGACCATCTTCGATGCGGCCGGGCGGCGCGTGCGCGCGCTGTTCAGCGGCGCGCTCGCTCCGGCCGAGCAGCGCGTGTTCTGGGACGGCCGCGGCGATGCGGGCTCGGACCTCGCGGCCGGGATCTACCTGGTCCGGCTCGAGACCCGGCTCGGCGTGCGC
>CAYHRW010000354.1:0-2800 GCA_964359105.1 uncultured bacterium | reverse complement strand
TGGTCGCACTCGTGCGAGCGCGCCACCAGCCGGTCGCCGCAGCCGAGGGCGCACACCATCTCGGTGCCGGAAGCGATGAGCGAGACCACGCGCTGCGGGGCCATCGGACCTCGGGGGTTGGCGGGGAGGGGCGGCGGCCGTGCGCGGCCCCGCTCCTCTGGTACCCCGCGCGCGTGCCTCCGGTTCACCCTGTCACCTCCCCCGGCCGGTCCGATACAATGGGGCGCGGTCACGCCAGCGCGTTCCACATCCGCCCCCGGAGGCCCGCCGTGCATCCTGCCCCGCGCCCGAAGCGTCCCCTCGCCCTCCTGCCCGTCCTGCTCGCCCTCGCCCTCGCCCCGCCGCTCGCGCCGCCGGCCTTCGCGGCCGACGCCTCCGCCGGCCGGCCGGTATGGGCGAAGAGCGGCGTGCATCTCTCGGCCGCCTACGAGCGCATGCTGCGCGACGAGATCGCGATGGGACGCGTGCTGCCGCCCGGGCTGGTGAAGCGCTGGGGCCTCGACGTCCCCATGGAAGACGAGAGCTTCACCGAAGCCCCCGGCGACCTGCTGCGGGCCCCACGGCTCGGCGCCGAGCGCGTGGCGACGGTGGGGCTCGCGACCGACGCGCAGCTCAACGACAAGACCGGCGACGCGACCTGCGCGTCCTGCGGCAGCCGCCCGCTCGGGCAGGCCGAGACCACCATCGCCGCGCACGGCAGCTTCCTGCTCGCCGGCTGGAACGACACCAAGGGCTTCTGCACCGGCGGGCCGGTGCAGGGCTACGGCTGGTCCACCGATGGCGGCGCCACCTGGGTGGACGGCGGCGATCCACCCTCGCCGCTCCCGGGCGGGCGATTCCGCGGCGACCCGGTGCATGCCGTGAACCGCAAGACCGGCAGCTTCTACGTGTGCGGGCTGTACGAGCAGCCCGGGGATCCCGCGAACTCCGGCCTCGCCCTGATCCGCGGGCACTTCGCGGGCGGCACCTTCGTCATCGACGCGAACTCGCGCATCCGGGCGGGCGGCTCGGACTTCCTCGACAAGGAATGGCTGGCGGCGGACTCGCTCTCCGGGAACCTCTACGTGACCTACAGTAACTTCGTCGGCGGCTGGTACTCGCAGATCGAGTTCATCCGCTCGACCGACAACGGCGTCTCGTGGAGCGCGCCGCAGATCCTGAGCGCACCCGCCAGCTACGGCAACGTGCAGGGCTCGCGGCCGGTGGTGGGCCCGGACGGCGAGGTCTACGTCGTGTGGTACGACTACGGCTACCCGGTGAGCCACAACCGGGTGCGCCGCTCGGACGACCTGGGCGCCAGCTTCGGTCCCGAGCAGACCATCTGCGCGTTCTACGAGAACGGGTACAGCGGCGCGCCCGGTTTCCGCCGCGGCTTTGCGCCGACCCTGCCCGGCGCCGCCGTGGATGTGAGCGACGGCCCGCACCGCGGCCGGCTCTACGTGACCTGGGACGAGGCGGTGGACTTCTACGACGCGCCTTTCCCGGGCTCGCCCACCACCGTGACGGAGAGCGAGAACAACGGCTTCTTCGCCAGCGCGACGCCGTTCACGGTCGGCAACCGCCTGCGCGGCGGGTGCGCGAGCTCGAGCGACGTGGACCTCTACCGCTTCAGCGGGCTGCGCGGGCAGACCCTGTTCTTCGCCGCCGACTCGGCGCGCGACAGCACCACGTTCAACATGCGCCTGGTGTGCGCGGCCGACACCTCGACGCTCAACAACTACCGCCTCCTGACCTTCAGCCAGTCGCGCTACCCGGCCTGCGCCTTCACGCTTCCCGCGGACGGCACCTGGTACCTGCGCATGAACATCGCCAGCAGCGGGCCGTACCCGGCCACCTACCGCATCCTCACGACCTGGGACACACCCACGCCGGGCGAGCGCGCGCGCGACCACCGCGACCGCTTCGTCGCGTACTCCGACGACGGCACGACGTGGAGCACGCCGGTCCTGCTCAACGATGACGACCCGTGGTTCGACGGCATCTTCCCCGAGATCACCGTGGATGGCACCGGGGCGGCGCACGCGTTCTGGCACGACTTCCGCGACGACCCGGGCTGTGGCGCGCTCTCCTGCGAGTACATGACCTCCTCCGGCGACGGTGGCGACACCTGGGGAGCCAACCGGCGCGTGAGCGACGCCCAGTCGTTCTGGTCCATCAACGCCTGCGGCAGCGCGAACCAGGGCGACTACCAGGGCATCACCAGCCAGGACGACAGCGTCTACCCGTGCTGGGCCGACTCGCGGCTCGGGGATCCCGACCCGTACGCCGAGGCCGACCGCTTCGCGCACACCGCGGTCTGCCCCGCGCCCGTGGCGGTGGGCGGAGGCTCGAACGTGTTCGTGGTGTTCAGCCTCACCAACGCTGGCAACGTGCCCGGCACGTTCGCCTGGACGGTGTCCGACGACAACGGCTGGCTGGACGGCGCCACGCCCTCGACCAGCGGCAGCGTCGCGCTCGCCGCGAGCGCGGTGCAGAACGTCACGGCCACGCTGCGCCCGAGCGGCGACTGCTGGCCCGCGGCCGTGGACACCGTGCGCTTCACGGCGAGCGACGTGTTCATCCCCGGTCGCACGTACTCGTGCCAGACCACGGTGACGTGCGCGCCCACCACCGCGGTGACGCCCGTGGCGACGCGGCTCGCGCTCGCGCCGCCGCAGCCGAACCCGAGCAGCGGGCAGGTGCGGCTCGGCTTCACGCTCTCGCGCCCCGGGCCGGTGCGGTTCGCGCTCTACAGCGCGAGCGGCGCGAGCGTGCGCCTGCTCGCCGACGGCGAGCTCGGTGCCGGCGTGCACGAGACTGG
>CAYHRW010000353.1:0-2800 GCA_964359105.1 uncultured bacterium | reverse complement strand
CCTGGCAGATCCTGCCGCCGGCGACGGGGATCCCGTTCGACTACGCCGGCCTGCAGCAGCCGGTGCTCGAGCCGATCTACCAGAGCCGCGCCTTCGAGGACGCATGGTTCGACCTCGCCCGCCGCATCGGCGGCCCGGCGGCGGCGGCGGTCCCCGCGGGCAGCTACGCCGACTGGCTGCCGAGCGCCGCGGCCGGGCTCCACCGCGCGGGCCGCGGGACCATCGCGGGAGGGCCGTTCCACGCGCGCAACGCAGGCTTCATGGAGGAGCGCGGCTGGAAGGCCCCGGGCCCGCAGACGGCCGAGGCGTTCTGGGAGGAATTCAGGCGGTCGGGCTCATGGGTGGACGCCCCGCGCGGGGAGCACTCCCCCGCCGAGCTGATCGGCGACCGCGCGGGGCGCTTCGATCTCTGGCCGGAGAGGCTGCTCGCGGACGCCCGGAAGCTGGGCGGGACGCCGGTTGCGGACGACGCCCTCTACCGCGGCGCGCCGGAGGAGGCGGGCGCGGGCGCGACTGGCCCGTCGAATCATCCTCTCCGTCTTCTTCTCTTCGACACCAGCACGCTGTGGGGAGGCCGCGCTGTGCTCACGCCGGTGCTGCTCGAGATGTCGGGATTCCGCGAGGACATCGGCTGGGACAGCTGGGTCGAGATCCACCCCGAGACGGCGCGGCGCGATCGGATCCAGGCCGGCGACCGCGTGCGCCTGGAGTCTCGCGCGGGGTCGCTGGTCGCGCGCGCGCGGATCACCCCGGTGGTCCCCCCCGACGCGGTGGCCATGCCCCGCGGCCTGGGCCACCGCCACTTCGGCCGCTTCGCGACCGGCGTCGGCGTCAACCCGCTCACACTGGTGTCTCCCGCCCTCGACCGCTGGACGGGCAGCGCGATCCTCGAGACCCGCGTCCGGCTGACGCGGGCGCCGGCCTAGCCATGCCGCGATGGGGGATGGTCATTGACCTCGACCGGTGCACCGGCTGCGGCGCGTGCGTCGCCGCCTGCAAGGTCGAGAACAACGTCCAGGTCGTCAGCCCCGTCGAGGGGGAGCGCGGGCGGCGGATGCACTGGCTGCGCCTCCTGGTCGAGACGCGGGGCGAGTACCCGCACGCCGACGTCCGCATCGTGCCGAACCTCTGCATGATGTGTGACAACCCCCCCTGCACCAAGGTGTGTCCGGTGCATGCCACCTACGTCGGCGAGGAAGGCCTGGTGGGTCAGATCTACCCGCGCTGCATCGGGTGCCGCTACTGCATGGCGGCCTGCCCCTACAGCGTCAAGGTCTTCAACTGGGGCAGCCCCGAGTGGCCGGAGGCGCTCCTTCCGACCCTGAACCCGGACGTCTCGATGCGTCCAAAAGGCGTCGTCGAGAAATGCACCTTCTGCTACCACCGGCTGCAGCTCGGCAGCGAGAAGGCGCGAGCCGAGGGACGGCCGCTCCGCGAGTCGGACTACCAGCCGGCGTGCGTGCGCAGTTGTCCGGCGGACGCCATGACCTTCGGCGACCTGGAAGACGCGCTGAGCCCGGTCGCCCGGCTGAGCCGGAGCACGCGGGCGACGCGCGCCCTGGAGCACCTGGGCACCGAGCCGCGGGTGTTCTACCTGGAGAAGCGTGATGCGCCGCTTTGAGCCGGACAGCACCCGGGACGAGACGCTGTTCCGCCCCATCGAGCAGACGGGCGCGAGGTTCTACCTCACGGTCTCGGTGCTGGTCGCGATCGTCCTGTTCGCGGTCGTCATGTACGTGCGCCAGGTGGTGCTGGGTCTCCGGGTCACGGGGATGATGCAGCCCGTGACCTGGGGCTTCTACATCGTCAACTTCGTCTTCTTCATCGGCATCAGCCACGCCGGCACGCTGATCTCCGCGATCCTCCGCATCACCCAGGCGGAGTGGCGGCGCCCGATCACGCGCATGGCGGAGGTGATCACGGCCATCGTGCTGGCCATCGGCGCGCTCCATCCCATCATCGATCTGGGACGGCCCGACCGGGTGATGAACGTCTTCCTGTTCGGGCGGCTGCAGTCGCCGCTGCTGTGGGACGTCACCAGCATCAGCGCCTACTTCGCCGCCAGCACCGTGTACCTGTTCCTGCCGCTGATCCCCGACATCGCGCTGCTCCGGGAGCGCGGGAAGAAGCACCGCTGGCTCTACACGTTCCTGTCCTGGGGCTGGCAGGGGACGCCCGAGCAGTGGAAGGTGCTCTCCCGCGCCATCAACATCATGATGATCGTGGTGGTGCCCATCGCCGTGTCAGTGCACACGGTGATCTCGTACATCTTCGCGATGACGCTCCAGTCCGGCTGGCACAGCACGATCTTCGGACCCTACTTCGTGGTGGGAGCCATCTTCTCCGGCATCGCCGCGCTGTTCGTGGCGATGATCGCGTTCCGGAGCGCCTTCCGCCTGCAGGCCTACCTCAAGCTCGTCCATTTCCAGCAGCTCGCCAAGCTGCTGTTGGCCATGTCGATCCTCTGGACGTACTTCACCTTCGGCGAGTACCTGACCGGGTACTACGGCGGCGAGCCGGAGGAGATGAAGACCCTGCTCTACAAGGTCACCGGCCGCTACGCCCCGCTGTTCTGGACGATGATCGTGTGCAACTTCGTGGTCCCGGTGCTGCTGCTGAGTTCCCGGCGGCTGCGCACGATCCCGGGGATCCTGGTCGCGTCGATCACGGTGCTGATCGGGATGTGGCTCGAGCGCCTGATCATCGTGGTGCCCAGCCTGGAGAACCCGCGCATGGCGTTCCCGAGCCGCATCTACATCCCGAGCCTGACCGAGATCAGCCTGTTCACCGGGGCGCTGGC
>CAYHRW010000352.1:0-2812 GCA_964359105.1 uncultured bacterium | reverse complement strand
ATCGGCGGCGCCACCACCGACGTGTTCTCGGTGTTCCAGGGCGTCTTCAACCGCACGGTCTCGGCCAACCTCGGGATGAGCTACTCGGTATCGAACGTCATGGCGGAGGCCGGGATCGAGAACATCCTGCGCTGGGTGCCGTTCGCGGTGGAGGAGGCCGACCTCCGGAACCGGATCAGGAACAAGATGATCCGGCCGACCACCGTCCCGCAGCAGCTCGAGGACCTGGTGATCGAGCAGGCGATCGCGCGCGAGGCGCTGCGCCTGGCGTTCGAGCAGCACAAGACGCTGGCGGTGGGGCTCAAGGGCGTGCAGAGCCAGCGCACCATCTCGGACGTGATGGTGCAGGCCGAGACCGGCGCGTCGCTGGTGGACCTGGCGGAGCTGGGCCTGCTGGTCGGCTCGGGGGGCGTGCTGTCGCACGCGCCGCGCCGGGTGCAGGCGGCGTTCATGATGGTGGACGCGTTCCTGCCCGAGGGGCTGACGCTGCTCGCGGTAGACAGCATCTTCATGATGCCGCAGCTCGGCCTGCTGTCGCGCGTGCACGAGGAGGCCGCCGCCCAGGTGTTCGAGCGCGATTGCCTGGTGCGGCTCGGCGCGGTGCTGGCGCCGGTGGGCCCCGGCCACGCGGGGCAACCCTGCGTGGCGCTCGAGCTGCACGCGCCCGGCGAGCCCTCGCTCGTGCGACGCGTGCGCTTCGGCGAGCTGGTGCTGCTGCCGCTGCCGCCGCCCGGCGCCGCGGCTCGCATCATCGCGGCTCCCGAGCGCGGGTTCGACCTCGGTGACGGGCGCGGCCGCCCGATTACGGCCGAGGTGCCGGGCGGCGTGGTGGGGCTGATCGTGGACTGCCGCGGCCGGCAGCCGTTCGCGCTGCCCGCCGACCCGGAAGAGCGCGTCGGCCGCCTGCGGGCGTGGAACCATGCGCTCGGCGTCTACCCGAGGGAGGTGTGACGGTGGGCCACGCCTACACGCCCGGCCTGCGCGTCACGGAGTCCGCGCTGGTCCGTCGCGAGCGCCGCCTCCCGCTGCGCGGCGAGGTGCTGGCCGCGGTGGGGGACGCCGTGGACGCGCGCACGGTCGTGGCGCGCGCCCGGCTGCCCGGCAACGTCCAGACCGTGAACTTGGCGTCGCTGCTGGCGGTGGACCCGGCCAAGGTGCCCGACACGCTGGTGCGCCCGGTGGGGACGCCGGTGCGGAAGGGGCAGCCGCTCGCGACCGCCCGCAGCCTGTTCGGACTGGTCCGCCACACGGTGAACGCTCCGGCCGACGGCACCATCGAGAGCGTCTCGCACATCACCGGCCAGCTCATCCTGCGCGAGCCGCCGCTCCCGATCGAGGTGTGCGCCTACGTGCAGGGCGTGGTGACCGCGGTCCTGCCCGAGGAGGGAGTCGTGGTGGAGGCGCGCGGCGCGCTGGTGCAGGGCATCTTCGGAGTGGGCGGAGAGGCCTGGGGCGAGCTGGCCGTGGCGGTCGAAGGTCCAGGGGACGAACTCACGCCGTACCGGCTGGGCCCGCAGCACAGCGGCAAGGTGGTGGTGGGAGGCTGCCACGTGTCCTTCGACGCGCTGGCGCGCGCGCGCGCGCTGGGCGTGGCGGCGGTGGTGGTCGGCGGCTTCGACGACGGCGACCTGCGCCAGCTGCTGGGCCGCGACCTCGGCGTCGCCGTCACCGGCTCCGAAGAGATCGGCATCACGCTCGTGCTCACCGAGGGCTTCGGGCGCATCCGCATGGCCGAACGGACCTGGCGGCTGCTGGCCGAGCAGCAGGGACGGCTCGCCTCGGTGAGCGGGGCCACGCAGATCCGCGCCGGCGTGGTGCGGCCCGAGATCATCGTCCCGCGCGCCGGCGAGCTCGCCGCGACGCACGAGGAGGCCGTGGCCGGCCTCGAGGTCGGCTCGCTCCTGCGCGTGATCCGCGAGCCATGGTTCGGGCGGATCGGCAGGGTGGTCGAGCTGCCGAGCGAGCTGCGCCGGCTCGACAGCGAGGCGCTGGTGCGCGTGCTGGTGATCCGGTTCGTCGAAGGCGACACCGTCGCCGTAGTGCCGCGCGCCAACGTCGAGATCATCGCCCCGTGACCGGCCCGGACCGCGCCGCGGAGCCGCCAAACCCGTTGACAGGCCCGCGCGGCCGGGCTTAGGGTCCGCGACGACGTTGCGCACCTCCGGCCTACGACCCATGGAAAGGCGACCGGGCTCCAGCGCGATGGTCGAGGCCGGCGCAGGGAAGCGAGGACGCGAATGAGCGGAGGGGTGGGTTGCGATCCCGTGTCGCGGGGCTGAGTGCCGCGACGCTGCTGCTGGCGGCGCTCGCCGGGCCTGTGACGCGCGCTGGTGCCGCGGACCTCCCTGCGGCCGCCCCGCCCGTGCCGGCGGCCACCGCGCCCCGGCCCGCCTCGGGGCTGGTGTGGCGCGACGCTCCCAACGACGCAGGGCGCGCGGTCGAGCTCGACTGGAAGCCCTCGCTCGACGATCGCGCCGGGAGCCCGCTCGTCGCCGGCTACCAGGTCGAGCGCTCGGTCAACCCGGGCGGCCCGTGGACCGTGGTGGACTCGGTCCGGGGCGGTGTGACGACCTTCACCGACCAGACCCTGCTGCGCGACACCGAGTACTTCTACCGCGTCATCGCCGCGGGGCCCGGCGGGCGCACGCCGGCCGGCAGCGTGACCGGGCCGGTGGTGGCCACTTCGCAGTGGTTCAACGGCACGCGCTGGAGCGTGCTGGTGCTGACCATGCTGTTCTTCGGCTTCGTGCTCTACTACATCGCCAGCGCGCAGTCGGGGAAGAAGCCGTTCGTGCGCCGCATCCCCGGCATC
>CAYHRW010000351.1:0-2823 GCA_964359105.1 uncultured bacterium | reverse complement strand
TTCATGGGGCTGCGCGGCATCGAGAACGCCCTGATGCGCTTCCGCGGCGTGCGGGTGCCGAAGGAGAACCTGCTGTGGGGCGAGGGCAGGGGCCTCAAGCTCGCGCTCGTCACCCTGAACACCGGGCGCCTCACCGTGCCGGCGAGCTGCGCCGCGGCGGGCAAGTGGTGCCTGAACGCCTCGCGCGCGTTCGCGGCGAAGCGCGTGCAGTGGGGACGGCCCGTGGGGCACCACGAGGCGGTGGCGCAGATGCTCGCCGAGATCGCGGCCTCGACCTACGCGATGGAGGCGGTCTCCGACCTCGCCTCGCTGCTCGCCGACGCCGGACGCTCCGACATCCGGCTCGAGGCCGCGCTCGGCAAGCTGTGGAACACGGAGAAGGGCTGGGAAGTGTGCGACCTCGCGCTGCAGGTGTGCGGCGGGCGCGGCTACGAGACCGCGCGCTCGCTCGCCGAGCGCGGCGAGCCGCCGGTGCCGCTCGAGCGCATGGTGCGCGACCTCAGGATCAACCGCATCTTCGAGGGCACCAGCCAGATCATGCGGCTCTTCATCGCGCGCGAGGCGCTCGACGTGCACCTGAAGGCCGCGGGCGACCTGGTGATGCCGGGCGTGCCCGCGGGCCGGCGCATCGCGGGCCTGTTCCGCGCCGGCGCGTTCTACGCCGCCTGGTACCCGGGCCGCTGGCTGGGCTGGGGACGCTGGCCGCGCTACGCGGGATTCGGGCCGCTGGCCGCTCACGTGCGCTGGATCGAGCGCACGTCGCGCCGCCTCGCGCGCGCGCAGTTCCACCTGATGGTGGCGAACGGGCCGGCGCTCGAGCGCAAGCAGGCGCAGCTCTTCCGCTGCGTGGACATCGGCGCCGAGCTGTTCGCGATGAGCGCGACCTGCGTGCGCGCGGTGCGCGACGCGAAGCGCGCGGGCGCGGACCGCTCGCACGTCGAGCTGGCCGATCTGTTCTGCCGCCTCGCGCGGCGGCGGGTCGAGCGGCTGTTCGACGCGCTGCGCTCCAACGACGACCCGGAGAGCTACCGCGTGGCCCGCGGGGCGCTGGAGGGCCGCTTCGCCTGGCTCGAGCAGGGCATCGTGGAGCCCGACACCGCGCCGGCCGCGGCGCCGCACGACGCGGCGGCGGCGCGGGCCTGAGCTCCGAACCGCTCGCGACGCGGCCCACGAGCCGTATGGGCCTCGCTCAAGGTCCGGGCGCGGCGCTCGAGTCCCGCACCACCTCGAAGATCGCCACCCCCTCGCCCGGGGCGTCGCGCCGCGCGTAGATGGGACGCAGGCGGCGCTCGGCGGCACGGAAGCGCGCGTCGCCGATGAGCGGGGCGAGCTGCGGGCGCAGGGTGCGCGCCACGTACTCCTCGACCACCAGGTAGTCGGCGCCCGAGCGCCGCGCCCACGCGACGATGGTGTCGTAGCTGTCGTCGGGAAGCTGCGCGTGGCGCATCCCGGCGAAGAACGGCACGTAGGCCTTGCGGTCCATCACCGTGGCGCCGGGCCGGCCGTGCTCTGCCAACCACGCGCCGGCGGCGCGCAGCGCCGGCATCGGCCCGTCGTCGAAGCTCAGCGCCACGCGGCCGGCCGGCCCGGCCCACCCCAGCGCCAGCCCGCCGGCGGCGAGGGCCAGCGCCATCGCCGCGCCCGTGGCGCGCGCGGGGCGCCGCACGCCCGCCGCCAGCCACGCCGCCCCTTCGGCCGCCGCCACGGCGAGTGCGGGCACCTGGAGCAGGGCGAAGCGGATATCGTCGGGCACCACGAGCAGCGGCAGGGCCAGCGTCACCGCGAAGGGCGCGAGCAGCACGCCGCGCCGCCGCGCCAGGCCGATCAGCGAGAGCGCGAGCAGGGGAAGCGGCCAGGCCTCGAGCAGTCGGGTGGCGTGGCGCCCGAGGTTCGGCAGGTAGTCGGCCGCGAGCGAGAGCGCGGCGCTCCGCGTCCTCGCCACCAAGCCGCGCGGCGCGGCCGGGGTGATGGTGTCGGCGCTCACGCGCGGGTCAGCCTGGCGCACGCTACGCGGAGCGGCCGCGGCGTTGATAACGGGCCCCACCCGCCACTCGGTCTCGCGCGTGCCGCGTGGCCCGCCATGCACCAGCACGGTCTTGGGCGAGAGCGTGAAGCCGCCTTCGCGCAGGCTCAGGAACGCGACGTAGGGACCTGCCGCCAGCAGGAATCCCGCGACCAGCAGCACGGCGCCGCGCCGTCCGAGCCGCGTGAGCGCCGCCGCCGCCGCGGCCAGCACCAGCGCCTCGGGGCGCACCGCGTAGCCCGCGCCCAGCGCCAGCCCGCCGGCCAGGAGGCGCCGGTGCTCGATCAGGAGCAGCGCGCCGTAGGCGATGGCGAGGAAGCTCGCCTCGGTCATGACCGCGACGCCATACACGCCGAGCACCGGGTGGAGCGCGGCGAGGCAGGCTGCGAGCGATGCCCAGCGCGGCGCGGTGCGGCGCGCCAGCGCCCAGACGATCGCGACCAGCGCCAGCGAGGCCGCCAGAGACACCAGGCGCCCCGGCCACTCGCGCCCGGGCGCCAGCAGGCCCGCCAGCGCCACCAGCGCGGAGTAGCCGTGGTGGGCCGGGCCCTCGGCCGGCGCTCCGCCGCGCAGCCATTCGGCCATGCGGACGTAGAGCGGCGAATCCATGGTGAGGCCGGCGCTCGAGGCGGCGAGCCACAGCCGCAGCGCGAGGGCGGCGGCGAGGGCGGCGGTGAGCCCCGGCCAGCCGCGCCGGGCGGCGCGGCGGGGGGCGGGCGGCGGCGGCGGGCGCGGGGTGGCTCAGGCCATGCGCCCGGCCGGCTAACACCGCCCCGCCGCCCCGGGTCGGTCCGGCCGCC
>CAYHRW010000350.1:0-2843 GCA_964359105.1 uncultured bacterium | reverse complement strand
GCGGTCCTCCGCCCCGATCTCGGGGTACGGGATGACGTCGGCGGGGTTCACGATCGCCATGTCGAGCCCGGCCTGCACGCAGTGGTAGAGGAACACCGAGTTGAGCACCGCGCGGGCCTCCTTCGAGAGGCCGAACGACACGTTCGAGACGCCGAGGCTCGTGAGCACGCCCGGGAGCGCGGCCTTGATGGCACGGATCCCCTCGATGGTCTGGATGCCCGAGTCGAGGAACTCGGCGTCGCCGGTGGCGAGCGTGAAGGTGAGGTCGTCGAACACCAGCCGCCCGGGCTGCATCCCGTACTCGCGCGTGACGATGTCGTGGATGCGCCGCGCCACCTCGAGCTTGCGCTCCACGCTCTTCGCCATCCCCTGCTCGTCGATGGTGAGCGCGATCACCGCGGCGCCGTACTTCATCACCAGCGGCATCACCGCCTCCACGCGCGCGCGGCCGCCCTCGAGGTTGATCGAGTTAACGAGCGCGCAGCCCGGATAGGCCTTCAGCGCCTCCTCGATGACCTGCGGCTCGGTCGAGTCGATGCACAGCGGCGATTCGACCGAGAGCGCGAGCTTCTTGACCAGCCTCCGCACCTGCGCGGCCTCGTCGGTGCGCTCGGTCAGGGCCATGCACACGTCGAGCGCGTGCGCCCCGCCCTCGACCTGCCCGCGCGCGATCGGGATCAGCTCCTCGAGCCGGTCCTCGAGCACCAGCGCCTTGACCCTGCGCGAGCCCTGCGTGTTGAGGCGCTCGCCGATCACGAGCGGGCGCGGCTCCTGGCGCATCGCGGTCGCGGTCATGCCGCTGGAGAGGAACCAGCCGGAGCGGCCCGGGCGATTGGCCGGCGCCCGGCGGCCGATGGCCACCACCATGGCGCGGACGTGGTCCGGCGTCGTGCCGCAGCAGCCGCCCACGATGTTGACGCCTAGCTCGTCCACGAACTCGCGCAGGGTCTCGGCCATCGGCCCGGGCTTCATCGGGTAGACCGTGCGCCCGCCGTCGTTGATGGGCAGCCCCGCGTTCGGGATGCAGTGCAGGAACGTGCCGGCGTTCTGCGACAGGTGGCGCACGGCGTCGCGCATCAGGTCGGGCCCGGTCGAGCAGTTGAGCCCGATGATCTCGACCCCCATCGCCTCGAGTGTCGCGAGCGCCGCGCCCACGTCGGTGCCGAGCAGCATGCGACCCGAGGGGTCGAGAGTCACCGAGCACTGGAGCGGCACGGTGCGGCCGGCCGCCCTCATCGCCTCGCGCGCGGCCAGGATCTGCGCCTTCATCTCGATCATGTCCTGGCAGGTCTCGAGGATGAGCACGTCCGCGCCGCCCTCGACGAGTCCGCGCGCCTGCACCTCGAAGGCGGGCATCAGGTCCTCGAGCGCCAGCCGTCCGAGCTCGGGATCCTCCGACGAGGGCAGGAAGCCCGAGGGACCCATCGAGCCGGCCACGAAGCGCGGGCGGCCGTCGGCGGCCTCGAAACGGTCGGCGACCCGGCGCGCGATGGTCGCGGCGGCGCGGTTCAGCTCGAGCGTCTTCTCGCCCAGGCCCCACTCCTCGATCCTGAGGCGCGAAGCCTGGAAGGAGTTGGTCTCGATCACATCCGCGCCGGCCTCGAAGTAGGCGGCGTGGACCGCGTCCACCACGTCGGGGCGGGTGAGCGACAGGGCGTCGTTGCAGCCCTCCCAGCGCTTCCCGCCGAAATCCTCGGGGCTCAGCTCGCGGGCCTGGATCTGGGTGCCCATGGCGCCGTCGTAGAACAGGACGCGCTCGCGCACGGCTTCGAGGAAGCGGCTGGTCATGGGGCTCGCGACTCCGGTGAGGGCCTCTATGGCTCGAAAGCAGGGGCGGGAGCTTATCGGACGTGGTTAGGCCCCGCAAACACAGCGCGCTCCGCGTGCTTCCGTCCCCGGCGGCCCGGCTCCCGCTCGCCGGCTGGACCGGCGAGCGCCCAATGCCGCAGCGCAAGCGGGCTCAGCCGGCCCCCGCACCTTCGGGCCCGGCCCCGGCTCGCATTTTCCGCGTGTGTCGGGGCGGCGGACGTGGTAGAGATTCGCCCCGGTTTACACGACGCGGCCGCGTCGCTCCCACCACCGGATCCACCCCCACGGAGGACCCATGAGAACCATCGGAATCTTCTGCGCGCTCCTGCTCGCCGCCGCCGTCCCGGCGCTGGCGAAGGACATGAAGGCGTCCGCGCCCGAGTGGAAGATGAACGCCACCATCATCGAAGCCTGCTCGTGCCCGACGTTCTGCCAGTGCTTCTTCACCACCTCGCCCGCGGGGCACGAGATGCACATGGAGGGCCACGAGGGCCCCGCCGAGCACTTCTGCCGCTTCAACAACGCGTACCGGGTGAACAAGGGCGACTACAAGGGCGTGAAGCTCGACGGCGCGAAGTTCTGGGTCTACGGCGACCTCGGCGCCGACTTCTCGAAGGGCCAGACCGACTGGGCCGTCGTGACCTTCGACAGGTCCACCACGAAGGAGCAGCGTGACGGGATCGCCACGATCCTCGCGCACCTCTACCCGGTGAAGTGGAACTCGCTCACGACCGCCGAGGGCGACATCGAGTGGGTGCCCGGGAAGGACGAGGCATACGCCACGCTCGACGGCGGCAAGACCGCCGAGGTGCGGCTCAAGCGGTTCCCCGGCATGACCAGCGACCCGATCGTGATCCGCAACCTGAAGTACTTCGGCGCCACGCACAACGACGGCTTCCTGGTGATGCCGAACACCGTCGAGGCCCTGCGCGTGGGCGACAAGGCGTTCGAGTTCCGCGGCACGAACGGCTTCATGATCACGCTGGACATCGACGCGAACACCGCCCCGCCCGCGGCGGGCGGGAACTGATCCG
>CAYHRW010000349.1:0-2850 GCA_964359105.1 uncultured bacterium | reverse complement strand
TTGAAGGGATCGGCACAGGTCACCTGCGGGGCGGACGTGAAGTCCGCCGAGACCGAGAGCGCGCTCTGCCGGCAGGAGCCGGAGTTGTGGAACTGCCACCAATCAGGGAGGCTCTCGGCGGACGACTCGATGTCCAGCACGACCTCGATGCCGACGAAGTCGGGCATGTCGGCGCTCAGCACGAACGAGCCCACCGCGGTGTGGAGCGCGGCGTCGGTCGTGCACGCGAAGTGGTGGTTGACCGTGCCCCCCTCGGGCCAGCATTCGTGCCAGGCGAGGTTGACGCCGCCCGCATGCGCGGCGGAGCACGCGGTGATCCAGCACAGCACGACGACGGGCAGCGAACGCACCACGACGACCTCCTTCCGCCGGGGGCGCCCGGGGGGGCGGGATCGCCCCCGTCCGACCTTCAATGCCGGCTCACGGACGACGGCCCCGGGGCCACGCAGACGCACGGTCCCTCGCTCCCACAGGTGCCACCCCGACCAGGGGTGATACCGCGCAAGGAGCCGCTCAGCGCCGCCAGCCTCCGCCGGCGAGTCGCTCCCTCAGCGCAGCCTGCGCCAGCTCGCCGCCCGGCAGGGTGCGGCGCAACTGGGCGAGCAGCGCGTGCGCGGCGCTCATGTCGGCCGGGTCCCCGCCGCCCAGCGCGAGGAACCGTTCGATCGACGGCACGGCCTGCTCGAAGCGCCCGAACCGCGCCTGCGCGTATCCCCAGCGCCACCAGTTGCGGGCGTGCCCCGGCGCGAGCGCGCGTGCCGCGTAGGCTTCCATCGCCGCACCGCTGAGCCCATCCGGACGGCTCTGGAGCAGGTCCGACAGCAGCGCATGCGCGCCCGGGTCGAACGGGTGGCGCCGCACGGCTTCCGTCATCAGCCGCATCGCGCCGGCCGTGTCGCCGGCCGCCACCATGCGCAGCGCCCTCGGGATCTCCGGGGCGGGACTGGCGTCCAGCACGACGCCGGCCGCCTGCAGCTCAGCGCGCGCCGAGTCGCGGCGGCCGAGCGTCCACAGGACCCATCCTGCCCAGTAGCGCATCGCATCGGACGAAGAACCCTGCTCGAGCGCCACGGTGAGCGCGTCGAGCGCCATGGCCGGCTTCTCGTCGAGCAACGCATGGAGCGCCAGGTCGCGCATCAACTGCGGCCGGCCCGTCATCTCGCGGAGCGAGTCCCCGCGCAGCTCGATGAAGAACGCCGGGCCGCGACGGTAGCGCGCGAGCGTGAAGTCCTTGAAGTAGTACGAGCGCAGGCTCGAGTCGCCGTAGGCCCAGCGCAGCAGCGGTCCGTCCGCGGTCTGGAAGCTGATGAAGGCGGGGATGCCGGTGAGGAACACCGTGCTCGCCGGCGGCAGCGTCGCGTGCAGCTCCTTCAGCCTGGCCAGGTAGCGCTGGACGCTCCCGGTCGCGCGCTCGACGTAGAAGCGGTTGACGTGCGACTCGCGGGTCCACGCGCCCGGGGCGGTGATGAATTCGTCGAGCGTGCGGGCGTTGTGCGAGCCCCACGCCAGCAGCGCCACCGCAAGCAGCGCGCCCCAGCGCGGCGCGCGCGCCAGCCACGCGCCGATCAGGATGCCGAGCCCGCACAACGCGAACAGGTAGTAGTACGCGCTCCAGATCGGCGCCACTGCGATCACCGGGACGGCGCCCAGCAGCGCCCACGCCAGCCCGAGCCTGCGCGCTCCCGGCGCGGCTGTTGCGCCACCGCGGGCCGCCGCGCGGCGCCGCGGCCCCCACACCAGCGCCACGCCCGCCAGCGCGAGCGCGAACGGCACCAGCGGCGGCACGGAGCCAAAAACGCGGCTGGCCGCGCCCGGTCGCCACTCGAGCCCGAGCGCGACCTGGAACAGGTGGACGAACGCGGCCGCCACCGCGCCCGGGCTGAAGCTCAGCGGATGCGCGTGGGCCGGGGCGGTCGCCGCTGCGGCGACCCACAGCACCGCCCACGCCACCACCGCCACGCCGAGTGGCCAGGCGCGCGCGAGCGCCGTGCTCCAGCGCTCGTCCGGCCGGCGCGCCGCGAGCGCGGCGATGAGCGGCGTGAACAGCACGGTCTCCTTCGAGAGCAACGCGGCGAGCAGCGCCGCCACCGCCCAGGCGCGGCACCCCGCGAGGAACAGCGCGATCGCCCCGAGCGCGCCGGTGAGCGCCATCAGGTCCTGGGTGCCCGAGGCCCACAGCAGCGGCACATCGGCCGCGTAGTGGAGCGCGAGGAAGGCCGACGCCACCACCGCGGCGCGCGTCCCCGCCACCCGCCGCGCGATCGCGAAGAGCAGCGCGAGCGAGGCGGCGAAGAGCGCGAGGGTGAAGGCGTGGAACGCCGCGGGCGATCCGCCGCCCAGACGCTCGAGCACCCAGAAGGCGAGCTGGCGCCCCACCGGCCGCACGAAGTTCCCGATCGGGTCGGACGCGACGAGCACGGCGGCGAGCGGCCGGTCGCGCACCTGGTCCAAGAACAGGAAGTCGTCGGCGAAGAAGGGCGCCGTGAGCGCGGCGCGCTGGAGCCACAGCGCGGCCACCAGGATGAGACCGAGCGCGGCCAGCGCCGGACCCCGTGACGCCTCGCGCGGCGCGGTCGGGCCGCCGGCGGTGCTTCGGGGAGCTCGGGCAGAGCCGCGCAGGCGGCGCTTCGACACGGCGGGATCCTCCGGGGACGGACCGCTTCCGGCTCCGGGGACTCTGCCCTGCGCGGCCGCCGCGCGCCAGTCGAATCCGCGGGACCGGATGTGGCGCCCGACCCAATCTGGCCCGGCCTGCCGGGCGCGCCGCCCCGGGTTCGAGCGGTGCCGGGATGCATATGATGAGCGGCGGGTGGTCGCTCACCCGCCGCCCGGTCACGCAGGGACGAAGCG
>CAYHRW010000348.1:0-2851 GCA_964359105.1 uncultured bacterium | reverse complement strand
TGACCGCGACACGCTGCTGCACGCCGCGGCCCGCGAGCGCGACGGTGCGCACGGAGTCCAGCGGGTCATCGGTCGTGACCCGCAGGGTGTCGAGCCGCACGCCGGTGCTCTCCGGGTCGAAGCGGATCGAGACATGCAGCGTCTCCCCCGCCGCGAGACCCAGCGGCAGCGCGGGCGGGCTCACGAGCGCCATGCCCGCGGCGCCCGAGGCCAGCAACAGGCCGCTCACCGCGAGCGAGTCGGTCCCGCAGCTCGCGATCGCGACGTTGCGGGTGATGGGCGCGCCCACGTGGACGTCGCCGAAGTCGAGGGTGTCGCTCACGCAGGCCGCCGGCGCCAGCCCGGTGCCGCGCAGCCCGACCGGGAGCTGTCCGCTCCCGGGGTCGTCGCTGCCGAGCCACAGCGTGGCGCTGTCGGCCCCTGCGGCCTGCGGGCGGAACTCGACCAGCATGAGGATGGAGTCGCCTGCCGCGATCGGCACCGGCAGCGTGGGCGCCACGACGCGCCAGGCGCTGTCGCTGGATGCGGCCGCGAGCAGCGACAGTGGCGCGGTGCCGGTGTTCCGCACCTGGACGCTGCACTGCCGCGCCTCCCCGACGCCCGCGCTGCCGAAGTCCAGCGTGGCGGCGGACACCGCCAGATGCGGCTCCCCGCCGGTCCCGGTCAGGACCACGAGGAACTCGGGTCGCTCCGGGTCGGAGGTGGCGACGCGCAGCGTGTCGCGGAACGAATCGGAGGCGACGGGGATGAAGCGCAGCAGGAGCGCGACGCTGTCGCCCGGCACCAGCCGGCGCGCGAGCTGCGGACCCGCGATCACGAACACCAGCGTCGAGGTCCAGGCGTGCAGCACGTCGAGCGAGTCGTTGCCGCGGTCATACACGGTGACCGTCCGCTCGGCCATCGAGCCGATCGGGACGAAGCCGAAGTCCAGCGCGGAGTCACTCACCGCGGCGACCGGGGCCAGGCCGCGGCCGGAGAGGCTCACGTTGACGATGGCCGTATCCGGGTCGTTGGTCGCGAGCGCGAGCGTTCCCGAGTAGGACGCAGGCGCGCGCGGGACGAACCACACCGTCAGGGTGTGCTCGGCGCCCGGCGGCAGCGTGTCCGGAAGCGAGGGGCCGCTGAACCCGAACCCGCTGTCGGCCAGGGTCGCCGAGGAGATCCGCAGGTCCGCGGTGCCGGCGTTGCTCACCCGCAGGGTGAAGCTCGACGTGTCACCCGGCGACAGGTCGCCGAAGTCGTGCGCGGCCTCGGAGAGCGCCACGTTCGCGGCCGCCACCAGCAGCCGCACGCCGACGTGGATGGTGTCCGCGTCCGGGTCGTCCGAGACGATCTGCAGGCGCGTGGTGTAGACGCCGGCCGCGAGTCCGGCCGTGCTCCAGGTGACCGGCACCGCCACGCTGTCGAACGGCGCCACCGTGCCGGTGTCGGTTCCGGCCGCGAGCCAGCCGGCCGCGGGTGTTTCGGCGATCGAGAAGTGCAGCGCGAGGCTGTCGCGGTCGCTCACCCACAGCGTGTCGGTGCGCGCGCTGTCGGGCGGCAGCGCCAGCGCCAGGCTGTCGGGCCGCACGTGAATCCCGGGATGGGCGATCCGCACCGCAGACGGCGAGACCGACGTGGTGCTGTCCTTGCCGTCGTCGGCGACCCCGTAGATGTAGTAGCGGCCCGAGGGCACCTGGTGCACGTCCCAGGCGAGCCCCGGCGGATCGGTCATCTTGATGTTGCTCGCCAGCGGGATGGCCGTCCCGCCGCGGGCATCCCGGTCGGTGTCGTAGTAGAACATGAGCTGGGGGTCGTCACCGGCGTCCGGATCCGTCGCGGTCCACGTGAACGAGAGCGTATCGTTCACCGGCCCCGCCTGGGACGGCGCGCTCATGGCGAGCACCGGCGCCATGTTCGGCGGGCTCTGCCAGCCCGCGAAGTTCACGATGCCCCGCTGCGGGTCGTCGCGGCCGTCCCAGATGGTCGAGATGTTCCCGTTCACGCCCTTCTGGTTCATCTCGGTCGTGGTGGCGCGGCCCCAGAAGTTGCCGGTCGCGGCGATCGCGTTCCCGGTGTAGTTGGCGACGTCGAAGACGCTGTGGTCGTGGAGCAGGTTGTTGCCGGGAGCGCCGTTGGCGTCCAGGGCCACGGTGGCGGCGGAGTCCGCGCGCACGCCGTAGCGGCTCTGGGTGATGGTGTTGCCCAGCACGTTCGGCGCCGCGTTGTTCACGGCGTGGATGCCATGCTCCACGTTGAGGTAGATCTGGTTGGCGAGGACATCCGGGCGCGCCCCGTTCGCGGCCCGGATCCCGCTCACCCGGTTCCGGAGCACGGTGTTGCCCTGGATCTGCGGCCGGTTCTGGTTCCAGCCGTAGCTGTCGAGCACGATGCCGTGCAGGTTCTCGGTGGTCAGGTTCGCGGTGATGAGCGTGTTCTGTCCGCCGCGGCCGCACGCAACGCCCGCCCCGCCATTCGCGCGGCAGGTGTTGCCGGACAGCAGGACGCTGCCGGCCGACAGCGGCCCCGCGAGCGAGTACGAGATGCCGTCGCCACTGTTGAAGATCACCCGGTTGCCGCGGATGGCGACCTCGCCCGCGCTGTCGGCGAGCGCCACGATGCCGGAGCCGGCGTTGAAGAGGACGTAGCTCGAGTCGATCGTGACGGGTGCTCCCGGCGGCGTCACGGTGTGGATGCCGGCCCCGCGGCTGCTGAGCACGACCGCGCGCTTGATCACCGGGCCGCCGCCGACCCACTCGATGCCGGTGGTGGCGCCACTCACATAGACGGAGTCGATGAGCGAGGCGGGGGCGAGGGAGGCCGCGCCCGAGTACTCGAGGCGGATGCCGCCCCAGGGCTGCGAAAGCGAGTT
>CAYHRW010000347.1:0-2867 GCA_964359105.1 uncultured bacterium | reverse complement strand
TCGCGGTAGTCGGCGATCGCCTCGGCGGGGCGGCCGAGCTTCTCCAGCAGCCGTGCGCGCTCGAAGCGCGCATGCACCCCTTCATCCGGCGAGAGCACGGGCGCCCGCAGCAGCGTATCGAGGATGCCCAGTGCCCTGGTTGTCGAGCCGGCCGCGGCCAGGGCGCGTGCTCGCACGAGTCGCGGCGTCCAGATGGCATACCCGGGCATGAAGAACACCGCGCGATCCAGCAATGCGAGGGCCTCCTGCCCGTGGCCGCTCGCGAGCAGGATCTCCGCCCGGGCCCAATCGAGGAGCTGGGACCCGCTCAAAGTCCCGGCCTGCGGCTGTGCCGCCAGGCGGGCGAGCAGCGTCGCGGCGCGTTCCGGGTATCCCAGGCGGGCGTAGCCGAGAGCTTCGACGCCACCCATCCCCAGCGGCCCCCAAGCCGTGGCCCCGCGGATCGCGAAGCGCACCCGCAGGCTGTCGCAGAACGCCTTGAGCGCCGACGAGTCGCGAGCGCCGATCGCCGCGAAGAAGCCCCCGGCGCCTATGGTCTGGGTCGCGGGGCCCCTCGGAGTTCGCGCCCACGCCCGCCGGACGATGGCGATCGCCGTGCGGAATCGGCCCCGCCGCAGAGCCTCGTAGTAGTCCGCGCCCTCGGGATCCCGCTCCCACGACTGCCGCGCGGAATCATCGCGCGCGATCCACTCGCGCGCCGCCGCGAGGCTGTCGCGCATCACCAGGAGCACCGCGGGCCCCGCACCCAGGCCGCCACCGACCCCCGCGGCACGGGCGCCACGGGCTGCGGCCATCGCCCCGTCCGCATCGCCGAGACGCACGTGAAGGGCGAAGGCCATGCGCCAGAGGAAGACGTTCCCCGGGCTCCGCCGCAGCAACTCATCCACCAGGCGCTCGGCCTCGGGGCCTCTGCCCGTGACTTCCAGCGCGTCCGCGAGGTGGTAGCCCACCAGCGTGAAGTTCGGATCCAGGGCCAGCGTCGCGCGCGCGGCCTCGATGGTGCGTCCGTAGTCGCCCGAGTGGTAGGCCGCCTCCATCAGGCCGTACCGCACGAGCTTCTCGTCCGGATGGTCGCGTGAGAGCCGGGTGAAGATGCTGTCCGCCCGCGACCAGTCGCTCGCCACCAGGGCTCCGATCCCGGCGAGGACCCCGCGCTCGAGGGACGAGAGACGGTCCGCAAGCGCGCCGGCGCGGGCCACATCTTCCGTCGAGCCCCGGGTCTCAGAGTTCCACCACTCGACGATGGCCAGCTGGTAGTAGGCCTGCGCGAATCGAGGATCGCGCCGCACCGCGTCATGCAGCGCACGCTGTGCCGTGTCGAATTCGCCGGCCGCGAGGTGCTCGAGCCCCTCGGCGTACGCCCGCTGCGCCTCGAGGTCCGCGCTGGTGCGCTGCGCCACCGGCAGCAGGCGCGTGGCTTCGTCGGGGCGCGCGAGCTTCTGCATCAGCCGCGCGCTCAGCGCATCCACCACCTGGAACACGGTCTGCCCGGGGGTTCCCTCGATGCGCGCCGCATCCAGCACTCTGCCGCTGCGCACATCGGAGACCTCGGCGGTCATCACGATGGCGGGCTCGGTCTGCAGGATGCTGCCAGTGACGATGCGTCCGGCGCGCGCGCGCTTCGCCACCTCGAGCGCCGCATCCCGATCCACCGCGCCGTGTCTGCCGAGCCCGCGCATCGCGTCGAGGATGCGCTGGGTGCTCAGGACGTCCAGGCCCGGTGCCTGGGCGATGGACGTGATGAGCAGGTTGCCCGTGATGCGCCCCATGCGGCCGTGGTCCTCGGGGTCGGAGATGTTCTCGAAGTAGAGCACGGCGATCGAGGATTCGCCCGGCCCCGGCGCCTCCGCGCGCTGGAACAGCCACCACGCGCCGGCCGCCACCACGACCAGCACCGCGGCCGCCGCAGGGAGCATCCAGCGCGCGGGGCGGGCGAGCGCCGCCGGTCGGGCCGAGGCGCCGGCCTCCATCCCTTCGAGCATCCCTGCCACCACTTCGGCGCTGGCCGGGCGCTGCGACGGGTCCTTCGCCAGCAGCTTCGCCGCCAGCGCGGCGAGCGGCTGCAGCCGCGGGCTCACGGGGGCGAGCGGCGCCGGCTCCTCGTTGAGGACCGCGTACATGACCTCGGCCTCCGAAGCGCCCGGGAACGCGCGCCTTCCGCCCATCGCCTCGTGGAAGATGGCGCCGAGCGCGAACAGGTCCGCGCGCGCGTCGCCCGCCGCGCCCTTCAGGCGCTCGGGGGCGAGATAGGGAAGCGTGCCGAGCAGCACGCCGGTGGTCGTGAGCGTGGGCGCGCCCTCGATGCGCGCGATGCCGAAGTCCGCGATCTTGAACGACCCGTCCGCCGCGATCAGCACGTTCTCGGGCTTGAGGTCGCGGTGGAGCACGCCGTTCCGGTGGGCGTGCGCCAGCGCACCGGTCAGCTCGCGCGCCAGGCGCAGCGCCTCCTGTGACCCGAGCGGCCCGCGCGCGAGCCGGTGGGCCAGGGTCTCGCCCTCGACGTACTCCTGGACCAGGAAGAGCTGCGGGCCCGACTCCTCGATGGCGTAGAGAGCGACGATGCCGGGATGCGAGAGGCGCGCCGCCGCGCGCGCCTCTCGCAGAAGCCGCGCGCGTGTTTCGTCCCCGCCCGCGTCGGTGGCCAGGAACTTGAGCGCTACCCTGCGGTCGGTGCGCTCGTCGCGCGCGAGCCAGACCTGACCCATCGCGCCGGAGCCCAGCTCGGCGGTGATGGTGTAATGGAGAATGGTCCGACCGATCATGGGGTGCCCTCGGTCTTCAGACGCCCGCGCAGCATACCGGAAAGCAGCGTCCACGCTCCATCCACCGTGAGGCGGTGGAGGCAGCGCAGGTCGTCGCACTCGTCG
>CAYHRW010000346.1:0-2892 GCA_964359105.1 uncultured bacterium | reverse complement strand
GCCCGCTGGCGGGCGAGTTCTGCCTGCACGGGAGCAAGGTCGGGGCGTAGCCCGGCGCACGCCGGGCCGGTGTGTTCCGGGCGCCCGCGCGCGTGATGCGTCGCCCCGGCGCGCGGCGCTCAGACCAGCCTGCGGGCCAGGCGTTCCATCACCTGCTGCGCCGAGATGGCGAGCAGGATCACGAGCGCCTGCAGCACCTCCACCAGCTCCTTCGGCACCCGCTGGTTGATGACCAGCCCGCCGTAGGAGAGGGCGCCGAAGAACAGCGCCGCCACCACGACCCCCGCCGGATGGTTGCGCCCGAGCAAGGCCACCGCGATGCCGAGGAAGCCCGTACCGGCCGAGAAGCCCAGCTCGAAGTAGTGCTTGTAGCCCAGCACGAAGTTCACGCCGCCGAGCCCGGCGATGGCGCCCGACAGCGTCATCGCCACGAGCTGCGCGCGCCCGATCGAGACGCCACCGTACTCCGCGGCGGCGGCGTTCAGGCCGACCGCGCGCAGCTCGTAGCCGGTGCGGGAGCGGAACAACAGCAGCCCGACGCCCGCCGCGCACGCCGCGGCGAGCAGGAGCGCGAGGTTCACCGGCGATCCGCGCAGCGCCGGGAACAGCACGTCGAGCCGCACCAGGTGCGCGCCCGCGCCGACCTCGGCGGTGCGCACGGTGGCCGGCTCGAACACCCAGCGCCCGACGAACGAGGCGAGCGCGAAGGCGATGAAGTTGAGCATGATGGTGTTGATGACCTCGTGCGCCCCGAAGCGCGCCTTGAGGTAGCCGGGGAGCGCTCCCCACGCCGCGCCGGCCGCGGCCGCGGCGAGCAGCGTGAGCGGCAGCAGCACCACCGCGGGGCTGCCGGCGAGCGCGGCGCCGGCGAGCGCGGCCGCGAGGCCACCCAGGTAGAGCTGCCCCTCGACGCCGATGTTGAAGAGCCCGGCACGGAAGCCCAGCGCCACCGCGAGGCCGGTGAACACCAGCGGTGTCGCCTTGAACAGGGTCTGGCCGAGTCCGTAGCCGGTGCCCAGGCTCTCGCGCAGCATGAGCGCGTAGATGGCGAGCGGATCCTCGCCGATGGCGAGGATGAAGACCGCCCCGAGCACGAGCGAGAGCGCCACCGCCACCACCGGCGCCAGCGCCGTGAGCAGCGCGCGCCGCGCGTCGGCACCCGGGCCGGCTCCGCGGGCGGGTGTCCCCGCCGGAGTCGCCGGCCGCTCCGCCGCCGCGCTCACGCGCGTGCCTCGCTCTGGCGCCCGGTCATGTAGAGCCCGAGCGTGCGCTCGTCGGTCTCCGACGGCCGGGTCTCGTGCACCAGCCGGCCTTCGTACATCACGAAGATGCGGTCGGAGAGCGCCAGGATCTCGGAAAGCTCCGACGACACCAGCAGCACCGCGCGCCCGGCGTCGCGCTCGCGCAGCAGGCGCTGGTGGATGAACGCCATGGCGCCGAGGTCCACGCCGCGGGTGGGGTGCGCCGCCAGCACCACCGCCGCGCCGCGCGTCAGCTCGCGCGCGGCGATGAGCTTCTGCTGGTTGCCGCCCGAGAGCTGGCGCGCCCGGAGCGCCGGGTCGGGCGGGCGCACGTCGTACTCAGCGAGCCGCGGCGCGGCCAGCGCGGCGAGCGCTTGGGGAGCGAGCAGCGCGCCGGGCACGAGCCCGCGTTCGCGCTGGCGGCCGAGCAGGAAGTTCTCGGCCAGCGTCATGTCGGGCACCAGCCCGCGCTGCAGCCGGTCGCTCGGGATGTGCGCGACGCCCGCGGCGGAGCGCTCGCGCGCCGCGTGGGGCGCGCACGGGTCGCAGCGCCGCCCGGCCACCAGGATCTCGCCGCGCACCGCGGGCCTCAGGCCCGCCAGACACTCGACCAGCTCGTGCTGGCCGTTGCCCTCCACGCCTGCGATGCCGACGATCTCGCCCGCGTCCACCTCGAACGAGACGCGCTTCACCGCCTCGAGCCCGCGGTCGTCGCGCACGTCGAGCATGCGCACCTCGAGCAGCGGGGCCTCACTCGACCGCGGGGCGCCCGAGCGCGCGTGGAGCGGCGGGATCGGGCGGCCTACCATCAGCTCGGCTAGGCGCTCCACGGTGAGCGACGCGACCGGGCCGCCGCCCACCACGCGCCCGGTGCGCATCACGGTGACGCGCTGCGCGAGCGCCATCACCTCGGCGAGCTTGTGGGTGATGAGCACGATGGTCGCGCCCTGCCCCTGCAGCTCGCGCAGCACGCGGAACAGGTCGTCCACCTCGTGCGGCGTGAGCACCGCGGTCGGCTCGTCGAGGATGAGCACACGCGCGCCGTGGTAGAGCGCCTTGAGGATCTCGACCCGCTGCTGCGCGCCGACCGACAGGCTCGCGATGCGCGCGCGCGGGTCCACCGGCAGCCGGTGGCGCTCGGCGAGCGCCGCCACGGCGCGCTCGGCGCGCCCGGGGCTGAAGCCACCGAGCGCGGCGCCGGGCTCGCGCGCCAGCGTCACGTTCTCGGCCACGGTGAGCGGTCCCACCAGCATGAAGTGCTGGTGCACCATGCCGAGGCCGAGCCGCATGGCGTCGGCCGGGCGGTGGATGCGCGCCGTGCGGCCGTCCACCTGGATCGAGCCCGCGTCGGGCTGGAGCAGGCCGTAGAGCACGCGCATCAGCGTGCTCTTGCCGGCGCCGTTCTCGCCCACCAGCGCGTGGATCTCGCCGGGCGCGAGGTCGAGCGACACGTCGTCGTTCGCGACCACCGGGCCGAAGCGGCGCGTGATGTGGCAGAGCGAAACGGCGGGGGCAGTCGCGGTCATGACCGTCCGAGCCTATCCGCGCGCCGGAGCCTCGTCCAGCGCGGCGGGCGGCGCGCGCGCAGCGCCGGGCGCCGGTCCGGCGTGGCGCGCGGGCGCCCGCGCAGAATCCGCGCGACAGGACGCGG
>CAYHRW010000345.1:0-2899 GCA_964359105.1 uncultured bacterium | reverse complement strand
CTCAGGGGTGCTTGGGGCCGCGGATGACGCCGATCAGCGAGAGCGCCAGGCCCACGACCGCCATGATCAGGCCACCCTTCTGCATCCGTGCGGCCATCGTGTAGGTATAGTCGCCGCCGAGCAGCGCGACGAACCCCTCGATGGGGTGGTTCGCCACGTAGTCGCGGCCCCACAGGGCGGCGACCACGCCCCCGACGAACAGGACGATCCCGAGCTTCTTCATCACGGTCCTCCGTGACCGATGCACGACCCGCAGCGCAGTGTCGCGCCGCTCGGCGTGCGAGGCAACAGGAATTCGCGGCGCGCGCTCACTCGATCACGGCCATGCGCGCCGTCATGCTCCGTCTCCCGCTCTCGTAGCGCACCAGGTAGAGCCCGGGTGCGAGCCGCGCGCCGCCCTCGCCGCGCCCGTCGAGGCGCACCGTGTGCTCGCCCGCCGCGCGCTCGCCCGAGACGATCACGCGCACCCGACGTCCCTGCGCATCGTAGAGCGCCAGGCTCACGCGGCCCGCGCGCGCCAGGCCGAAGCGCAGCGTGGCGCCGCCCTCGCCGCGCACCGGGTTCGGCATCGGCGACGCCAGGAAGTCCACCGCGAGCGGCGCATCGCCGGCATCCACCGTGCCGAGCGGGGTGAGCGCGGTCGCGACCGACTCGTTGCCGTGCGCATCCACGGCCGTGAGCTTGTAGGCCCAGGGCTGCCCGGCCGCGTCGGCGTAGCTGGTGGTGGCGAGCTCGGCCACGCGGTTCGCGGGCGAGGGCGTGAAGCCGGGGAGACCCCGGTAGAGCCGGTAGCCGGCGAGGTCGGCCTCGCCATTCGCGCCCCACTGGAGCTGCGCGGTGCCGTTCGAGTAGGTGCCCGAGAACGGCGCGGGAGCCACCGGCGCCAGGTCGTCCACGCTGTAGCCCGAGTCGGGCGCCGAGTTCCAGTAGCCGCCGTAGTACGAGCGCGCCTGCACCATGAAGGAGGTGAGCGGGTTTGAGCCCGCCACCGAATCCCCGGTGGTGGACGCCACCACGCTGTAGGACGGCAGGTGGTAGGCCTGCTGGCTCGCCACCAGCTCCCAGTACGCGGTCGCGCCGGCGGGCGAGGTCGTCTTGAGCAGCCGGCGCGCACCGCCAGTGGCCGCGGCCACCTCGTCGCCCGAGGTCGTCACCCTTCCGGCCGCGAGCGCGGCGGTCACCAGCGACGTGGGCGCCGAGCGGAACACCAGGTAGTCCGAGACGTTCTCGAACAGCACGTCGGTGTCGAGCGGGCTGGCGAGCCAGGAGACCTTCACCTGCCCGCCCTGGTCGTTGGCGACATCGGCCACGCCTGCCATCACGGGCTCGGCGCCGAGGTAGCCCCAGCGGTCCACCTTCTGCACCACCGCGTCCGGGTCGCGCGTGAACGCCACCAGGCACTCGCCCGGACCGGAGCTCACCACGTTCGGCCCGTACTCCCAGTCGGACCCGGTGCCGACCGGCACCCCGCTCGTGGTCCAGAGCCGCGCGCCGCTCTCATCGAGGCGCTGGACGTACACGTCCCCGTAGTCGTTCTGGCGGTAGTCGGTCCATACGACGCTGGCGCCGCCGAGACCGTCCGCCGCGAGCTGGGGCGCTGTCTGGCTGCCGAGCTGGGTGCAGACCGGCACCCCGTCCGCGCCCCACTGCATCGTCCCGCTGTCGATGGCGAACCGCTGCGCGTAGATGTCGCTCCCGCCGTTCCTGTAGTCGGTGAAGGCCACGATGGCGCCGCCCTGGCCGTCCTGGACGATCTGCGGGGAGGTCTGCGTGTTGACCGCGCTGCACACGGGCACGCCGTTGGCGGCCCAGGCCACGGTTCCGCCGCTCCCGACCCGCTGGGCATAGAGGTCGGTGCCCGACCGGCTGTCGCTCCACACCACGACGACGCCAGTGCCGCCGTCGGAGCACATGGCTGGCACTTGCTGCGTGCCGGCGGCGTTGCACACCACGATGCCGTCGGCGGCCCAGGCCACCACGCTGGTGCTCTGGATGCGCTGGGCGTAGATGTCCCCCGCGTCGGTGCGCGCGTCACGCCACGTCATGATGGCGCCGGCGCCCGTGAGTCCGTCCATGGCGATGCGCGGAGTGCTCTGGTTGCCGGTCGCGGCGCACACCGCCACGCCGTTGGCCGTGCTCTGCGGCACCCCCGCGGCGTTCACGCGCCGGCAGTAGATGTCGGTGTTCGAGACGCCATTGCGCGCGTCGGTCCAGACGATCCACGCACCGCCCGAGCCGTCGCTCGCCAGCCGCGGGGCGGTCTGGTCGCCGCTCGCCTGGGACACCGCCACGCCGCCCGCACCCCACAGCGCGTTCCCGCTGGCGTCCAGGCGCTGCGCGTAGATGTCCTTGGTGCCGCCGCGGTCGTCGGGCCACGCGAAGATCACCCCGCCCTGTCCGTCGCTGACGGACGAATGGAAGTACTGGTTGGCCGTCCAGGTCACGGCCGGCACGCCCGCCGTGCCCCACAGCCGCGTGCCGTCGGGGCCGATGCGCTGCGCCACGAGGTCGTCGTTGTTCGAGCCGGTCCAGACATCCATCACGATGATGATGCCGCCCGCGCCGTCGCTGACGCACTCCGTGCCGCCGTAGAGGTACTGCGAGCGCGTCTCCCCGGGGACGACCGGCAGGTTGACGCCCGGGTCGTGCGGCCAGGCGGCGTGGGCGGGCGGAGCCAGCGAGCAGGTGATGGCGGCGGCGAGCGTGAGGACAGGAATCAGGCGGCGCATGGAGGGACCTCCTCGGACGGAGCCAAAGAGAGCGAACGGCAGGATTCTGACAGGCCGCGCCGCCCGGACGCCAGCGGGAAGTGGTGGAGGCGGCGACCCGATCGAGGCGCCGGTGGCCCCGCAGATGTTCACCGTCCGCGGGACCCGGGGCGACTCCAGATCCGAACGTC
>CAYHRW010000344.1:0-2900 GCA_964359105.1 uncultured bacterium | reverse complement strand
GCCGCGGGCCAGCGGGTGTGGAGCCAGCGCGCGTAGCGGCGGAGCGGGTTCATCGGGTCTCCGGGCGACCCGCGCCGCCCGCGCTGCCACGCAGGCCCAGCACCACGCCCCCGAGCACCAGCGCCGAGCCCGCCAGGCTCGCCGGGGTCAGCCGCTCGTGGCGCACCACGGCGCCGAGCGCCAGCGCCACCACCGGGGTCACGACGCCGATGAAGCTCACGCGCGTCACCGGCCAGTGGCTCACGAGCCACGCGAACAGCACGAACGCGCCGATCGACCCTGCGAGGGTCAGGTAGAGGATGGGGCCCCAGCCCGCGGCGGTGACCGGCAGACGGTGCGACTCGCCGAGCGCGAGGCTCACGACCAGGCACATCACGAAGCCGACCATGGCGCCAGCCGCGTTGGCCCACAGCGGCGACTGGCGCGGGCCGCGCTTGAACAGCACGCCCGAGAGCGCGGCGCTGGTGGCGGCGAGGACGAGCGCGAGCAGGGACGCGACCGGGATGTCGGCGCCGAGCTGCCCCGAGAAGATGAGCGCGACGCCCGCGAGCGCGACCGCCGCACCCGCGAGCTTGGCCGTCTCCAGCCGCTCCAGCCCGAACGCGCGTGCCAGGAACGCGGTGGTGAGCGGGATGGTGGCGTAGAGCACGGCGGTGAGCCCGGAGGGGAAGCGCGTCTGGCCCCAGTAGAGCAGCGGGAAGCTGACCCCGAACTGCCAGAACCCGTACCACGCCGCGGCGCGCAGCGCCGCCCCGCGCGGGAACGGATGGCGCATCGCCAGCGCGATCGCGGAGAGCAGCGGTGCGGCCAGCCCGAGCCGGAGCGTCGCCGCCCACACCGGCGGCACCGCGTCGTTGCCGATGCTGATGAACAGGAACGTGCTGCCCCAGATCAGGCTGCACACGCCGAACGCGGTCCACGCGCTGGCGCGGGGCGCGGGTGGGGGCGCGGTCACGGTCGGCACTGCGCTGGTGCGATCGACATTGCGATGATGCGCCCTCGAAGTGCTCGGCAGGAGTCGGGTGGCCCGGGTCAGGAGGCGCGCGATGATGATGGAACGCCGCGAGGAATGGAAGGGCCGTGCGCGTGCCGTGCGAGGTAGAGAACGTGCCGTGGTGAGGCGGCCGCCTCAGAGCGCGAGCGTCATCTCGCGCTGGCGGAGCTTCGCCACCGCTCCGAGGCGGGCCAGCGCGCCGGCGGCCGGATCGTCCGCGGGCAGGTTGACGAGGCTCGCCGTGGCGCCGGGGTGCGCGCGGAACAGCGCGCGCAGCAGAGCCTCGAGGCGCGACTCGGGAAGGCCCGGCGCCGCGCCGAGGTCGAGCAACTGGAGCTTCGCGCCCTCGGCGCGGTAGAGCGCGTACGCCGCGACCGCGCCGCCCTCACGCACGCCGAGCGCGGCGAGCCGCGCGGCCGCGCGCTCGAGCGCAGGCAGGTCGCGCTGCCAGGGCGCCGGCGCGGCATGCAGCGCGGCGTGGCGCGCGAGGCACTCGGCCACCGCGAGCGGCTCCACGGCCGGGTCGTCCGCTCCCGGGGGAGGCACGCCGGGGGCGCGGGTCCACACGTCGAGCGGGCGCCGGTCGCGGAAGTGGAGTGTCTCGTAGATGCGGATGGCGGGCGCGTTCTGCACCAGCACCTCGAGGTCCACGCGCTCGAGGCCGCGCGCGCGCGCGGCCTGCAGCACCGCCAGCATCAACGCGCGGCCGTGGCCGCCGCCGCGCGCCTCTGGCGTCACGCCCATGCCGCCGATCCAGCCGCGCCTCCCGCGCGCGCCGAGCAGCGCGAAGCCCGCCGGCGCGTCCTGCGTCATGCCCACCGCCGAGGCCGCGAGGTCGAGGTCGTACGAGGCCGCCATCCCGGCGAAGGCCTCCGGGGTCAGCTGGATCGGGACGAAGTAGTCCGCGTAGCAGCGGTTGAAGAGCGCGCAGAGCTCCTCGGACGTCACGCGGTCGGCGGGGAGGATGGTGAGCCGGGCCATGCGGGGTTTCAGCGCGGGAGGTCAACCCCCTGGTGGCGCAGGCGCCGGCCGTAGCGGCTGTGCTTGCGGGCCGTGCGCCTGGCCGCCCCGGTGGTCGGACGCGGGAGCTGCTCCTCGGTCACGAGCGTGCCGAGGCAGAGGTCCGCGAGCGGCAGGAGGACGTTCAGGTTCGTGTCCATCCGGTAATGATGGATGCGGTGGTGGCGCTCGATGAACCGGAAATACCGCGAGCTCTCGATCCGCGGGAAGCTCGGCTTGTGCATGAGGTAGTGCAGCCCCTCGTAGCCGGCGTAGTAGAGCAGGACGGTGGCGGCGAACGTGAGCAGGAAGGGCAGGTACGGGAGCTGCAGCCCCGCGCTCCACGATCCCCAGCTCAGCAGCAGCCAGGGCACCTGGTTGATGAGGACCAGGACCGGGCCGCCCCACCACGCGAAGGTGAGCGCTTCCTCCTGCTCCTCCTCGGTGACGTGGAAGGTGTCGTCGTACTTGCAGAGCTGGTGGTGGACCAGCGTGTGGGAGGTGAAGCACTCCTCCGGCAGCCAGGGCCGGTGGAGCCAGTACCGGTGGAACGCCCACTCGAAGAAGCTCGCCTGCACGACGGCGAGCGCGGCCGCGATCAGGATCGCGCTGATGACCAGGTCATCCTCCCGGTGGTGCGGGGTGAAACGCAGAGAGCGGCGTCCGGATGGACGCCGCTCCCGCTGCGTGAAGTGGTGTCCGGGCGGCTACGCCTTGCGGACGTTGGACGCCTGCAGGCCCTTCGGCCCACGCGTGACGTCGAACTCCAGGGACTCGCCCTCGGCGAGGGTCTTGAACCCGTCGCCCTGGATGGCCGAGAAGTGCACGAACACGTCCTCGCCACCCTCCTGGGAGATGAAACCGAAACCCTTCGCCTCGTTGAACCACTTCACCGTACCACGAGCCA
>CAYHRW010000343.1:0-2920 GCA_964359105.1 uncultured bacterium | reverse complement strand
TCGGGCGCTCTGCTGGCCGCCCACGCCGCTACGCTGGGTTAGCGGCTTGCGGCGACGGCCGCTCGACACGCCGCAGGTTGCTTTAGGCGGCGCCTGCGTGTTCCTGCGTCCTCCTGGCCTTGTGCGGCGTGCCGCAGGGTGCACGGTGTCGTGCGAGACGGCGGCGATGCGTGATCGCCGCGTGGGTCCGGATTGTGTCCGAGATGTCGCTACGCTGCTCACCGCGGTGGGCTCCGACGGCGCTCGATGCCACGCGATGCCGACGCCGAAGGCCGCGCCCCGCTTGCCGTTTGCGCACTCATGGCGTAGTGATAGGCTCTGATGGCCGCGGATTTAGGATCCAGTGGGGAAACTCTTGGGGGTTCGAATCCCCCCTCTCGCAGTGTCTCCCATGTCCACATCCTCGAATGCTCCGGAGTGAGACCCGACGCATGAACCTATCGGTCCGTCCCACGGGAACCTGGCAGCACACGCTGGGCATCGAAGTGCCGGTGGAGGAGGTGGACCGCCGCCTCGACGAGGTGGCGCGCCAGATCCAGCGGCGCGCGAGCCTGCCCGGCTTCCGCAAGGGACGCGTGCCGCTGGATCTGGTGCGGCATCACTTCGCCGAGGTCGTGGAGCAGGAGTTCCTGGAGTCCTTCGTCCCGCGCATCACCGGCGAGGCGATCGATCAGGCGCGCCTCATCCCAGTGGTGCCGGCGGTGGTGCGCAACCTGCGCTTCGGTCCCGGCCAGCCCCTCCGGTTCGAGGCGGTCATCGAGGTCCGTCCCGAGATCGAGGCGCGCGACTACCGGGGCATCCCGGCCAGGCGCCGGGTGCGGGCCGTGGACGACACCGGGGTCGAGCGCGTTCTCGGCGAGCTGCGCGAGGAATCGGCGGTGTTCGTGGACCTGGACCGCCCGGCGCAGCGCGGCGACATCGTGCTGCTCGACTCGACCCGGCTGGACGCGGGCGGCCGGCGGCTTCCGGCATCGCGGGCCAAGGGGCGGCGCATCGAGCTGGGCGCGCCGGGCGTTCTGCCCGGCCTCGAGGACGCCCTGCTGGGGGCGGAGGCGGGGCAGGAGCGCACCTTCGAGCTGCACTATCCCGCGGACTACGCGGCGCCCGAGCTGGCCGGAAAGAGCGCGCGCTACGTCGTCAGGATCCGGAAAATCCAGGAGAAGAAGCTGCGCGATCTGGACGATAACCTCGCGCGAGAGGTGTTCGGCCTGGCCTCCCTCGAGGAGCTCAGGGCGCGCGTGCGCCTGAACCTCGAGGGCGAGGAGCGGGTGCGCGTCCAGCGCGAGCTCGACGCTGCCCTGTCGGCCGAACTCGTCCGCAGGAATCCGTTCGAGCTGCCGCAGGCGCTGGTGGCGCGCACCCTGGGGCGGGTGATCGAAGAGGCGACCGGCGGCAAGCCGGTGCCGGAGGACCTGCGCCGGGAGCTGGAAGAGCGCTATCGTCCAGGGGTGGAGCGGTCGTTGCAGCGGGAGATCCTGCTCGACGCCGTGGCCCGGCAGGAGAAGCTCGAAGTCAGCGACGAGGAGGTGGCCGAGGAGATCCAGCGGATGACCCAGGCCGACCCGCGCCAGGCGGCGCGGGTGCGGGCACGCTACGCGTCGCAGGAGCGGCGCCAGGCGCTGCGGGAATCGCTGCTGGAACGCAAGGCCCTGGACTGGCTGATCAACGCGGCGGAGGTCGAGGACGAGGTCGTGACCGAGTCGCCGCTGGTGGTGCCGGCGGGACGCTGAGCCGGGGACGACCCGGGGGATCGGAGAGGAGAGGAGAGGACATGGGGCTGGTTCCCATCGTGGTGGAGCAGACGGGCCGTGGTGAGCGTGCGTACGACATCTACTCGCGGCTGCTGAAGGACCGCATCGTCTTCATCGGCACGCCGATCGACGACATGGTGGCCAACCTGGTGATCGCCCAGATGATCTTCCTCGAGGGCGAGGACCCGGACCGCGACATCAACCTGTACATCCACAGCCCGGGCGGGATGGTGACCGCGGGCCTCGCGATCTACGACACCATGCAGTTCGTGAAGCCGGACATCGCCACGCTGTGCATGGGCCAGGCGGCCAGCATGGGTGCGGTGCTGCTCGCCGCGGGCGCGAAGGGCAAGCGCTCGATACTGCCGAACTCGCGCATCATGATCCACCAGCCGCTGGGCGGCACGCAGGGTCAGGCCACCGACATCGAGATCTACACGAAGGAGATGATCAAGATGAAGGACCAGATCAACGGGATCCTGGCCAGGCACACCGGCAGGCCGATGGAGCAGATCGCGAAGGACACCGACCGCAACTTCTTCATGTCCGCGCAGGAGGCCAGGGACTACGGCCTGGTGGACGAGATCATCGACAAGCGTCGCTAGCCCCCGGGACCTCCATGAAGAAACGAATCGCCACGCCTCACCCCATCCGGTGCTCGTTCTGCGGGCGCGGGCAGGACGAAGTCGCCCGCCTCGTGTCCGGACCGTCGGTCTACATCTGCAGCGAGTGCGTCAAGCTGTGCAACGACATCCTGGAGGGCGAGCTCGAGCGCGAGCAGCCGGCGGCGGCCGGCCAGCTCCCGAAGCCCGCGGAGATCAAGCGCATCCTCGACGACTACGTGGTGGGGCAG
The DNA here is from genome assembly GCA_964359105.1 of uncultured bacterium. Classification (GTDB taxonomy): domain Bacteria; phylum Eisenbacteria; class RBG-16-71-46; order RBG-16-71-46; family RBG-16-71-46; genus JACRPT01. Next base: position 316 of record CAYHRW010000343.1, on the reverse strand, counting down.
AACCGCGCCAAGAAGACGCTCGCGGTCGCGGTGTACAACCACTACAAGCGCATCTACGCGCCGCCCCAGCACGGCGACGTCGAGCTCGAGAAGTCGAACATCCTCTTGATCGGCCCGACCGGCACCGGCAAGACCCTGCTGGCGCGCACGCTCGCGCGGTTCCTCAAGGTGCCGTTCGCGATCGTGGACGCCACCAGCCTGACCGAGGCGGGATACGTCGGCGAGGACGTCGAGAACATCCTGGTGCGCCTGCTCCAGTCCGCCGACTTCAACCTGGTGAACGCCGAGCACGGCATCGTCTACATCGACGAGATCG
>CAYHRW010000342.1:0-2949 GCA_964359105.1 uncultured bacterium | reverse complement strand
GGATGAGGGAGCGCCCAGCCATCATCAGACCAACGTAACTGGCGGTATGGCAACTTGTGCGTGGTTATTGGGAGGGACAGGGGAAAACAACCAATCCAGCGAAATAAACTACGGCGTCAAACGGCAGTTGGGCTAGTCTAACCCGTTGACTCTCCAAGACTTTCCTCCTCTCCGCTAGTCCTACTTGTACCACCGCGTGGCGCGGGCAGTTGGTGTAAGTGCCTAATTTTCCATGAGCAGAGAGTGGTTTGGCTTGCCCTATTGTGGTACAACCAGGATACTAGATGCCGGTATAGTCCTTAATGTAACAGGAGAGGAGAGGAGAGGCGATGCGGACAAAGGAAGAAGCGATCAAGGCGATGCAGGCGCTCGTGCGCCGCCGGCGCGTGGTCGAACTGGAGGCGCTGTGCGAGGTGCTGGGCACGCGGTCGCGCATGACGGTGTTCCGGCGGCTGAAGGGGGTGGGTTACCTCTCCAGCTTCTCCCACGGCGGGCGGTACTACACGCTAGCCGACGTCCCTAACTTCGGCGATCTCGGGCTGTGGTTTTACAAGGGCATCGGCTTCTCGCGGGCCGGCACGCTCAAGGAGACGGTCGCCCGCCAGGTGGACGAGGCGCCTAACGGGCATACCCATGCCGAGCTGCAGCACGTGCTGCGCGTGCGCGTGCACAACCCGCTGCACGAGTTGGTGCGGGAGGGGCGCCTCGGCCGAGAGCGCTGGCGGCGCGTGAGCTTGTACGTCAGCGCAAGTCCCAAGCGCGCCGCGGAGCAGTTGGCCGGGCGGCAGGAACTGGCTCGCACGCTGGCCGAAGCCCTGCGCGTGCTCACGGCCGAGGAGACCATCGACGTCTTGGTGGAGGCGCTGCGGGCCGCCCCCGCCGTCCCGGCCCCCGCGGTCGTCGCCGAGAGCATCGCCCTGCGCGACCGGCAGCTCACGGCCCGCCACGTCGAGCAGGTCTACGAGAGCTACGGGCTCGTGCCAGGAAAAAAAACGCCGGGCTCGACGCCCTCGCGGCGGTGAGGGCGCTGGCGTACTCGGCACAGGCGCGCCTCCAGCAGCGGATCGGCGGTCTCGGGTCGGTGCTCGTGACCGCCTGCGAGCCGCCCGGCCCCTGTCCCGTCTGCGGCGGATCGATGGGCGTCCAGAAGACCGTGCGACGGTCCGGCCGGACCCTGGAGCACGGCCCCTTCGAGGTCGTCGAGACGGTGCACGGCTGCCGGGCCGGCTGCCGCTTCCTGTCCGGCGCGCCCGTCGTGCGTCGGGCCGCGGCGCTCACCGAGCGCATCCCGCCGGGTGCCGCCATCGGCTACGACGTGATGGTCCGCATCGGGCGGCTCCGGTTCGTCGAACACCGCCAGCGCGAAGAGATCCGCGAGGTCCTGCGCGTCCAGCACGGCATCACGCTCTCCAGCGGCGAGGTCAGCACGCTGGCCGTCCGCTTCCTTGGCTACCTCGAGGCCCTGCACGCCGCCCGCGCCACCGACCTGCGGGCGGTCTTGGCTGAAGATGGCGGCTGGCCGCTGCACATCGACGCCACCGGAGAGAACGGCCAAGGGACGCTGCTCATCGCCTACACGGGGTGGCGGGGGTGGGTTCTCGGCGCCTGGAAGGTGCCTACCGAGCACGCGGACGCGATCCTGCCGCGGCTGCGTTCGGTGGTGGCCCGCTTCGGCCCGCCGTGTGCCATCCTGCGCGACCTCGGGCGCGCGATGACCGCGGCGGGCGACACGCTCGTAGAGGAGATGGGAGTCGAAATCCCCATCCTGGCCTGTCACCTGCACTTCGCTCGGGACGTGGGCAAGGACCTCCTCGGCGAGTCGCACAACCGGCTGCGGGTGCTCTTCCGGCAAGCCGACGTGCGCAAGCACCTGCGCGTCCTGGCCCGCGACCTCGGCCGCCGCCTCGGCACCCGGATCGACGAGGCCCGCGACGGTCTGCGACTCTGGCAGGCCGACGACCAGCAGCGGCACCTGCTGCCGGACGGCGAGGCGGGCCTCGCCACGGCCCGCGCCTTGGCCCAGTGGGTGCTCGACTTCGCGTCCGACGGCTCCGACGAGGGCTTCCCCTTCGACCTGCCCTACCTCGACCTCTATCGGCGCTGCCGTCAGGCCTGCCGCGCCGCCGACGCCTTCCTGCGCACGCCGCCGGCCGACGACGACGTGCGTAAGGCCATCGTTCGCCTCCGGCTGGCCGTGCGACCCGCAGAGTCCGAAGTACCCTTCGCGCAGACGGCTCGTCGGCTGGAGGTCCGGGCCCGGATCTTCACGGAACTACGCGACGCTCTCCGGCTCGGGGTCAAGCCCGGTCGCCGCTCGAATGGCCAGCCGGCAGGCGCGCTCAAAGGCGAGGAAATCGCCCAACTCCGAGACGTCCAGGCGGCCATTGCCGGGCTTGAGACCTCGCTGCGCAAGCGTCGTCCCGCACGCGGGCCGGCAAAGGACGCCCGCGCCGCCATTGACCTCGTGCTCGCCCACCTCGACCGCCACAGAGACACGCTCTTCGGTCACGCCATCGACCTGCCAGGCGGCGGAGTCCGTCTCGTCGATCGCACCAACAACGAGTTGGAGGGCTTCAACCACGCGCTCAAACATGGCGAGCGCCGACGCAGCGGCCGCAAGGTGTTGACGCAGGACTTCGAGCAACTCCCGCCGGCCGCTGCCCTCGCCAGAAACCTCTTGCACCCCGACTATGTCGAGGTCCTCTGCGGGTCACTCGACCGGCTCCCAACGGCCTTCGCCCAACTCGACGCCGCAGACCGCCGCCGCTCCATCGTCGTGCGGTCAGGATCGCCCGACGCTGCTGTCGAGCACGACGACATCGAGGCCGCCTCCCTTCCTACCCCCGACCGGCGGCTCGTCCGCACCGAAGACATGGGCCGCCGAATCCGCGCCGCCGCCGACAGCCGCCCGCCCCGGCCCGCATCCGCAACCGCCCTTTGACGCCGTAG
>CAYHRW010000341.1:0-2960 GCA_964359105.1 uncultured bacterium | reverse complement strand
GGTTCGATAGGAACTTTCATCCGGCAGATTGCCCACGGCGTCGAGTATAGGGGGCGCCGGCGCCGGCCGTCAAGCGCACGTTCAGGGTCCGGTGGCGCCGCGGGACGGTGGTGAGTCATGCTCGCGGACAGACCGGTGCGAGACCGCGGGATCCGTGAGGAGCGCGGAGACGTCTCGGCCCCTCGCCGAGGAGGACGACCAGGGGGGTGAATGGCAGCCAGGCACGCGGGTCAGGGCGGGCCGCGAGCGGACGAGGGTCGGCGGTCGAGCTCGTGGTCGCCGGGATCCTGGTTCACGTCCTCGCCGCCGAGGTTGGCGAAGAGGTCCTCCTGCTCGACGATCCGGGCGGGCCGGAGTGGCAGGGGCTCGGTCGGGAGCCGGAGGTGGGTAAGGATCTTTTTGATCACGGCGGGGTCGGTGAGGAAGGCAAGGACGACCATGGGGACCTGGCAGCGCAGACAGGTGAGGGCGTCGACGTTCAGCACCCGCTTCAATAACTGCGCCCACAACAAGTGCCGCGGCCGGAGGGGTGGAGGCTCGTCCTGCGGAGCGGGCTCCGTGGCGGGGAGCGGCGGCGGCTCGGCCGGGATGCCGGGGCCAGGCGGAGGCGGGAGCCTGGGGCGGCAGCGGGACCGGTTCGCGAAACATCCATGGTACCGCGTGAGGTTGAGGTAGGGGGCGGGGATTAGCGCGGCGAGGCGACGGAGAAATGCCAGCGGCTCGAAGCGGAGCTCGGAGCGGCCCTGCGGATTCGGCCAGGGTTTGGGGAGGCGGTAGCGGACCCCGCCGTCGGGGTCGCGGGAGCAGCGGCCCTGGGCGAAGGGTGCGCGCAGGCCATATCTGCAGAGCTGCTCGAGACCCTCCCGGTCGTCGGCGGCGACGGCGCGAGCGGCGTGGAGGGTGAAGCCGTCGGCTTGAGCGCAGCGGGGCTTACGGAACGCCTCGTCGTCGGCCGCGAGGGCTTCGGAGGCGCCGTCCCGCGGGACCCATTGGGCCTGGGCGAGGGCGGCGTGGAGGTGCGCCTCCTCGTCGTCGCCGGGCGGGGGCAGGTCGTCGGTGAGGGCGCGGTGGCGCTCGAAGCGCGCGGTGAGGCGCTGGGCGAGGCGCGCGGTGAGGCCCAGGACCTCCTCGTCGGTGGGCGGGGGGAGGGGGACGAAGGTGAGGGGCCCGTCCCCGTCGTGCGGGACGAAGAGACCGTCCGGGACGACGGAGTGTACATGCGGGTTCAAGTTCAAGGCCCCGCCAAATCTCTGGACAAACGAAACGGCGCCGGTCTGGCCGTCGGGGATCCCGAGGTCGCGACCGCGGCGGCGCTGGAAGGCGAAGAGGGTGCGGAGGAAGGTGCGGAGGCAGGCAGACAGGAGCGTGCGGTCGAGGGCGAGCGGGAGGCGGAGGGGCCAGGGGAAGGTGAGGACCCACTGCCGATAGGGGATCGCGGGGAGAATTCGGTCGACCAGGTGAGCGGCCGTATCGGCCATGCGTCTTGCCCAGCAGACCGGGCAACTGCGCGATTTACATGAGAAAACCACGAGCCGCTCGGCACCGCACTGGGGGCACCGGAGTCTCGAAAAACCCCGAGAAAGCTGTCCGCAGTCGAGGAACCGGCGCAGCTCGTGCTCGACGAAGGCGGGGTAGCCGGCGCCGGACTCGCTGTGCGCCCGGGCCTCGGCGAGGAAGGACTCGAGGTGCTCGCGGACGACGGCGTGCAGGACGGTCGCCTCGGGCTCGCGCCGCCGGTAGCCGGGGGGCAGCGGACGCGAGGCGGCGCCCGGCTCGCGCTCGTAGACGACGGCCGGCAGGGGCGCGGGCACGCGGCCGGCCGTGGCAGCGGCTTCCATGATCCGCCGTCGTTGCAGGGCGGATGCCGGCCGACGGGCCGCGGGTAACCGGCGGGAATGCCGAGGACGGTGGGGTCAAGCGGTGAGTGCCCGTCGGCGGAGCGGCCGAGATCCGGACGACTGGACGGCTGGCCGTCGGTGGGCTACCGGGCAGCGAGCCCCTTGCGCTCGCGCCAGACCTCCCGGCACGCGTCGAGGCGCTCCTGCACGAAGGCGAGGGCGATGCGCTCATTGCCGACCGGCTCAATGCCGAGGGCTGGTCACGCGCCTCGGCACCGTTCCGCGCCCGTACCGTCCGCGAGTGCACACCGTTCCGTCGCAGGCCAGCCGCCGGGCCGTCTCCGGCGCGATGGCCGGGCCGTCCTCGAGCTCGCAGCGCCCATCCGTGGCCGGGTCGGCCAGGACCTCGGTGTCCACGTGCACCACCACCTGGTACCGGTCCGACGATTGGCCCGCTGGCGACAGCTCGGCCTGGCGCACGTACCGGTGCTCGTGGAGCGACCCCGCTCGGCCGCCGAGCAGAAGGTCGCCCTGCTCGCGGCCAACCGGCCCCCGCGCACGCTGTCGCCAATGGACGAGGCACGCGTGGTGTGGGCCTTGCGCCACGAAGAAAAGCTGGGACCGGCCACCGTCGGCAAGGCCTGCGGGCGCAAGCGCCGCTGGGTCGCGCAGCGGCTCACCCTGGCCGAGCACCTCGCCCCGGCGCTGCAGCAGCGGCTCGACGCGGGCCAGCTCGGCGTGACGCTGGCCCACGCCCTGTGCGCGTGGTCGGCCGCGGAGCAGACCGCGCTCGTCGACGCGGTCGACCGGCACCGGCTCACCGGGGCCGAGGCGCTGGCGCTGCTCAGCGCCTACCGCGTGGCGGAGAGTCCGACCGAGCGGCGCGCGGTCATGGAGACCCCCCTGCTGGTCGTGCGCCCCGCGGCGCGCAGCGCCTCGCCCCTGGGAGCCCTCGCGACCCGGCTCGAAGCCCGGCTCGACCAGGTGCGCGAGGCGCTCGTGACCCTCAGGATCCCCGAACGGAAAGCAGCCCGAGCCCAAGCGGCGCTGCGCCATCTACAGATCCCGCTACGAGGTGGCCGGGCTCGGCGGGTCGTGGTTCCGGTACGGCGGCGGCTTCCA
>CAYHRW010000340.1:0-2961 GCA_964359105.1 uncultured bacterium | reverse complement strand
GGCATCAACGCTACGCCTATCGCCCCGTCCTGGTGGAAACCTTCGTCCAGACTCCAGACCTCCTGACATACCCCCCGTAAGTCCCTGAAAGTCCGTGGCCGCCGGGGGCGGGGGTGCGGACTCAAAAGTGTCCGTCTTTCTCGGCCGGCGGGTCATGCTCGGGGCATGACATCGAGCGCAGGACAAGGGGCGTTGTTCCCGCAGCAGCAGGAAGGCGACGGCGGCACCATCGCCATCAACGAGCGCTGCCGGCTGCGGACGGCGCATGGCTATCGGGTCGCGAGCGTGAGCGGCCTGGTGCTGGCCCACTACGCGGTCGGGGACCGAATGGGCGAGGCGCACGCCATGGTCAGCCTGGTCGATCAGGGCTGGGCGACGCAGACCGAGGTGGCGGCGGCGTTCGGCCACTGCGAGCGCACCGTGCGTCGTAACCAGCGCCGCTTCGAATCAGGCGGACTCGCCGCGCTGGGGCGGCCGCGGGGATATCCCAAGGGGCGGCCCCGGTTGCCCGTCTCGCGCATCGAGTCGGTCGAGGGGTGGAAGGCCGAGGGCGTGCCGTGTCGCGAGATCGCGCGCCGGCTTGGGGTCGACGAGAAGGCGGTGCGCAAGTTGTTGCGCCGGCTGGGCTGGGAGCCCGCGCGAGCAACGCAGATGTCGCTGTTGTTGGAGAGCGCGGCTGCAGATCCGAAGCGGTCCGGGTCCCAGGGGGGCGCCGACGCGCCGCCGGCGTCCTCACCGTTGGAGCCCGGGCGCAGCGCGGCACCATCGGCCCCGGAGGCGGCGCAGGAGGCCGCGTCGACTGCGGACCCAGGACTGTCCGGATCCGCGGGGGGCGCCGACGCGCCGCCGGCGTCCTCGCCGTTGGAGCCCGGGCGCAGCGCGGCACCGTCGGCCCCGGAGCCGGCGCCGGAGGCCGCGTCGGCGGCGGACCCAGAACTGTCCGGATCCGCGGGGGGCGCCGACGCGCCGCCGGCGTCCTCGCCGTCGGAGCCCGGGCGCAGCGTGGCACCGTCGGCCGCGGAGCCGGCGCGGGAGGCCGCGTCGGCGGCGGACCCAGAACTGTCCGGATCCATGACGAACGGCTCGCCACTGCCGTTGTCCCTCGACACCGACGCCGCCAACCGCGGCTTCGACCGGGTACTGGCCTGCATGGGCCTGCTCGACGATGCGGCACCGCTGTTCCGCCCGGCCACCCAGGTGCCCAGCGCCGGTGTGCTGCTCGCTCTGCCGGCCCTCGTCGCCAGCGGCGTGTTCGACATCGCCCGCGAGACCTACGGGAGCATCGGCCCCGCCTTCTACGGACTGCGTAGCACCGTGGTGACGCTGCTGCTGATGGCGCTGCTGCGGATCAAGCGCCCCGAGGGCCTCAAGGAGCATTCGCCGCAGGCGCTGGGTCAGTTACTCGGGCTCGACCGCGCGCCCGAGGTCAAAACGCTGCGCCGCAAGCTCGCCCGCCTGGCCGGCTGCGCGCGGGCCGCCGACTTCGGGCACGCGCTGGCCGAGCGCCGCGTCGCCACCCACGGACACGCCATGGGCTTCCTGTATGTCGACGGGCACGTGCGCGCCTACCACGGCAAGCGCATCGTGCCCAAGACCCACGTCGCCCGCATCCGCCTCTCCATGCCCGCCACCACCGACTACTGGGTCAATGACACCCAAGGCGAGCCCCTCTTCGTCGTCACCACCGAGGCCAACCGAGGCCTCGTCGAGGTGCTGCCCAAGGTGCTCGACGAAGTGCGTTCGCTGGTCGGCGAGCGCCGCGTCACCGTGGTCTTCGACCGCGGCGGTTGGAGCCCCGCGTTGTTCAGCAAGCTCATCGCCGGCGGCTTCGACATCCTCACTTACCGCAAGGGACCCTGGCCCCGCCGGCCCAAGAGCCGCTTCGTCGTGCACGAGGCGAGCTTCGATGGCCGCAAGGTGAGCTACCTGCTGGCCGACGACAACATCGCCCTGCTCCACGGCTCACGCCCACGGCGCAAGCGCTTGCGCCTGCGCCAGGTGACCCGCTTGGATGACAACGGCCACCAGACCCCGATCGTCACGTCACGACGCGACCTCAGCGCCGTCGATGTCGCCTACAGGATGTTCGAGCGCTGGCGTCAGGAGAACTTCTTCAAGTACCTGCGCGAGGAGTACGCACTCGACGCGCTCGTCGACTACGAAGTCGAGCCCGCCGACGCCGCGCGGCAGGTGCCCAATCCCAAACGCAAAGAGCTCGACGCCCAGATCCGCAAGGCCTACGCCGAGCTGCAACAGGTGGCGGCCCACTACGGCGCGGAGGCATTCGTCAACCCGGAGGCGCTGCGCCGCGCCCTACGCAGCTCCAAGAACGCCAACGACCCCTTCGTCCAGCGCATCCGCGACGGGCTCGAGCAGGTGGCCGCGTTGGAGAGCAAGCGGGCCGTGGTCCCTGCGCGGGTTCCCGTCCAGCAGGTCACCCCGGGCGAGATCATCAAGCTGTCCGTCGAGCGCAAGCACCTCACCGACCTGCTCAAGATGGTCGCCTACCAGGCCGAGGGCGATCTGTTCCGCCTCATCACCCCCCACTATCGCCGCGCCGAGGACGAGGGCCGCACCCTCGTCCAGACTGCCCTGGAGGCAGCGGGCGACATCGAGGTCACCGCCACCGAACTGCGCGTCAGCCTCCACCCCCTCAGCTCGCCCCACCGTACTCAAGTCCTGGTGGCGCTCTGCGAGCACCTCAGCCAAACCAAGACCAGATTTCCCGGCTCAAACCTGCGCCTGACCTTCGACGTCAAGCCATCTCCCGAAACCAGCCTCGCATTCCCGGGACCGCGGGCCCAGCGACCGGAGAGCGCGCCCCAACCGGACATTTCAGCAGGGGGGTAGGTCAGGAGGTCTGGACTCATGTGAAGCACCCGGTTATGTGGAGCGGCCCGCGCGGCACGTCGTCGATGCGGTGATCGCGGCCCCTCGACTGCAGGACGGGTGCACATAAGA
>CAYHRW010000339.1:0-2962 GCA_964359105.1 uncultured bacterium | reverse complement strand
TCCGCTGATTCGCGATGTCCTTGGCATGATCCCACTCGAACCTGAGCTCAGCCATGGACCGAGCATAGTTACGTTGTAGTTACGCGTCAAGGCCTGCCCCATTCCCGCGCCCGCCGCGCGCCCTCCGTCCCGGATGCTACCCGTCGGCGCGCAAGCCTGCTCTCAGCGTCCGTCGCCGTCCAGCAGATTCCCGAGGCCGCCGAGGAGCGAGCCTTCCTCGCGGCGGCGGCCGCCGGTCTGGGGCGCGGCGGCGTAGATGCGGCTGGCGAGCCGGCTGAAGGGCAGCGACTGGAGCCACACCTTGCCGGGGCCGCACAGGGTCGCGAAGAACAGACCCTCGCCGCCGAACAGCATGCTCTTCAGGCCGCCGACCATCTGGATGTCGTACGCCACGCTCGGCTGCATCGCGACGATGCAGCCGGTGTCCACGCGCAGCATCTCGGCGGGCGCGAGCGTCTTCTCTTCGAGCGTGCCGCCGGCGTGAACGAACGCCCAGCCGTCTCCCTGCAGCCGTTGCAGGATGAAGCCCTCGCCGCCGAACAGGCCCGCTCCGAATCGCTTGGTGAACGCGATGCCGAGGCTCACGCCCTTGGCCGCGACCAGGAACGAGTCCTTCTGCGCGAGCAGCTCGCCGCCGATCTCGGCCAGGTGGATGGCGATGATCTTGCCCGGGTAGGGCGCGGCGAAGGCGGCCTTCTTCTTCCCGCTCCCCTCGTTGTGGAACACGGTCATGAACAGCGACTCGCCGGTGAGCAGCCGCTTGCCCGCGCCCATCAGCGCGCCCATGAATCCGCCCTGCTGCTGCGCCCCGTCGCCGCAGATGGTCTGCATCTGGATGCCGTCTTCGATGTACATCATCGCGCCGGCCTCGCCCACCACGGCCTCGCCGGGGTCGAGCTCGATCTTCACGAACTGCATGTCGTCGCCGAGGATCTCGTAGTCCACTTCGTGCATGGTCGCCATCGTGAGGCTCCTTCGATGCGGGCGCGCTCAGTCCCCGCGGATCAGGTCGTGCTGGCGCAGCAGCTCTTCGAAGCGCTCGAGCCCCTTGAGATCTTCCGGGCCGAAGCGGTAGTGGAAGCAGCGGAGGTAGGCTTCCATCTCGTCCGCCGTCCAGCCCGGCTCGGTCTGCTGGCGCGCCACCGCGGCCAGGTCGGCGAGGCCGGCGGCGAGCGACGCGTCGAGGAAGCGCGCGAACTCGTCCTTCAACGCGGGATCGAGGTTGCTGCGCACCGCCCACACCGCGAAGGTGAACGGCAGCCCGGTCCACTCGAGCCAGTCGCTCCCGAGGTCGAGCGTGTGCGTGAAGCCCGCTGGCCGCCGGTTGCGCATGCGCATGGCGCTGTCGCCGATCATGAGCAGCGCGTCGGCCTGCGCCGGCTCGAGCCCGCGCACGTAGCGCACGCCCGGGAGCCCGCGCCGCACGTCGAGCAGCAGGTGGAGCAGCCGCACCGAGGTCGAGGTCTCGGGGCTCACCGACACCAGCGCGTTCGCCAGTGCGTCGGCCGGCCGGCGCGAGAACAGCAGCACCGACATCACCTGCCCGCGCACCGCGAGCCCCATCGGCGGCTGGAGCAGCTCGAAGCGGTCCTTGAGCCGCACGAAGTCACCCGCCGCCATGAGCCCGAGGTCCACGTTCCCGGCCTCGGCCTCGCGGCCCAGCTCGCGCGGCACCAGGTTTCTCACCGCGAAGGGCGCGTCGGCCCACAGCGCGTAGAACGGCGCGGCGTTCGCGTACGGGATGCGCGCGGCGATGGTGGCGGTGGAGAGCTTCGGGGTCGGGTTCACGGGCAGGGAATCTACAACTTGCGAGCGCGGCGCGTCGAGCCGGCCGAGAGCACACCTCGGAGCGCCTTGACGAACACCGCCTGCGTCTCCCGCACTCCGCAGCCTTGGCGGACGTAGAAGCGGTGCGCTCCTTCCCGGATCACTTTCGAGCGCACGCGCATCGCGGCGCCGCCAAGCCCATCGCGGCGGCGCCGCTCAGCGGCTCCTCAACGCCAGCAGCAGAGCGATGGTGATGACGGCGACCATGACCAGCACCATCGGCAGCAGCATCTGGCCGCGGGCGCCGTGCTGCAGCGACGCGAAGATCCCGAGCCCTAGTGCCGTGGTCACACCGACGATCACGGCGCTGGCGACGACGACACCTCGGTGGCTTCCGCACGTGCGGCTCGCGGCAATCTGCACCGCCTGGCGCACCTCCAGCGAAGCCAGGTCGGGGTGGCGCTGCTGGAACTCCTCGATGACCTGCGCGAGCCGCTGCGCCAGCTCCTGCGCGCGCGGCGACACCGGTGGCGGGACGTAGGCGAAGACCATGGTCTCCTCCCGTGGTAGTGGACGCAGGCGCCTCGACATGCTCTCCGCGGGCGCGTGAACGCGACGAGGCTACTCCCGCACGGGCGTGCGGGGGAAGGCGTCCGAAACCGGCTACATCAGCTCGCGCAGCCGCGCGTAGCCGGCGCGGCTCACGGGGAGTTCCTTCCCGTCCTTGAGGTACGCGACCCGGCTGTCCTTGGCGTAGAGCTCGAGCCGCGAGAGCCGCTCGACGTTGAGCACGTACGAGCGGTGGATGCGCACGAAGCGCGCGGGGTCGAGCCCGGCCGCGATCTCGGCGAGCGTCTGCGCCTTCAAGTGGGTCTTGCCCTCGGCGCGGATCGCCACGTAGTCATCCTGCGCCTCGATCCAATCCACGCACCCGACCGGGATGACGTGCACGTGGGGCCCATCCTTGACCAGCAGGCGCTCCACGTACTGCCCGGGCGGGCGCGCCGCGGCCGCGAGCGCCGCGGGCGAGGGCGCGGGCGGCGCGGTCGGAGCCGCCGCGAGCCGCGCCCGCACCTGCGCCAGCGCCTCGGCGAGTCGCTCGCGCCCGACCGGCTTCAGCACGTAGTCCACCGCGTGGACCTCGAAGGCCTTGAGCGCGTACTCGTCGTAGGCGGTCACGAACACCACCGCCGGC
>CAYHRW010000338.1:0-2967 GCA_964359105.1 uncultured bacterium | reverse complement strand
GGGCGGCGGCAGCGGGCCCACCACGAGCAGCCGCGGCCGGCGCGCGGCGCCCGGCGCCGGAGCTGCAGGGACCGGGGACGAAGGCGCGGCGGCGCTCAACGAAGCACGACGAGCCGCCGCGCGATCTTCCCGGCCGCCCCGGAGAGGCGCGCCAGGTACATGCCCGGCGCGACCGGGCGGCCGGCGTCGTCGCGGAGGTCCCAGGCCAGCACGTAGCGGTCGGCGGGGTAGCGTCCGTGCGCGAGCGAGCGCACGCGGCGGCCGGTCACGTCGAGGATGTCGAGCGCGATGTCGCCCGCGCGCGGCAGCCCGAACGAGAGGCGCGCCCGCTCGCGCGCCGGGTTGGGCGCGGGTGGCGCAAGGTCGAGCGCGGGCGCGGGGCCCGCGCCCACCGCGACCGGCGCGGGCTGGGCCGCGGGATCGAACAGCAGGATGCGCAACGAGTCGAGATTGAACCCGTCGTACTGGGCGCCGACATCCGACACGGTGCGGAAGCGCAGCCGCACCGCGCTCCCGGCCGGGCCCGCCATGCTCGAGAGGTCCACGCGGTCGGGCTTCCACAGCCAGCGCGCGGCCTGCCACACCGGCTGGCCCGCCGGCTGCGGCGAGAACACGCCGGGCGACGAGGCGCGCGCCTGCATGGGCGTCCAGGTCACGCTGTCGAGGCTCGCCTCGAGCATGCAGGCGTCGAAGTCCTGCTCCAGCATGAAGCGGTTCTCGAGCAGCGCCCAGGCGTGCACGCCGCCCGAGAGGTCGAAGCGCGACTTCGCGATCAGTTGCAGGTCCACGTTCGCCCCGTAGTTCCCGGCCGGGCTGTCGGCGAGGTAGCGATCGGGATGCTGCGCATCGGTCGAGACCACGTCCCAGCCGCCGGTGGAGGTGAAGCTGGCGAGGCTGTTGCACGCGTCCACCATCAGCACCGTGGGTGTGCCGACCAGCAGCTCGACGGTGTCGCGCGAGAAGTAGCCGCCCGCGGCGGTGAAGTCCACCTCGAAGCGCACCAGCCGGCCCGGGGTCACCGAGTCGGCCGCGGCCACGATGAAGGTGGCGCCGCCGCTGGCGTCGGCGCTCGAGAGCGGCGCGAGCGCCGGGTAGGAGCACGCGCTCCCGGCCGGGAACACCTCGGTGCCGGCGTCGAGCGCCACCAGCGTGGCGGTGAGCCCGGCGGGCGTCCCCGCCAGGCCGAGGTTGCGTGCGCGCACCGCCAGGTGCGCGAGGTTCCCGGCGTCGAGCGTCCCCTCCACCAGCGTGGAGCTCTCGACCCGAGCGTAGGGCCCGGCGATGGCCGCGACGAACCAGCACTTGCGCAGGTTCTCCCCGGCCAGCGGCACGATGCGCGAGGGCGGCGGCCAGAAGCCGTCGGTCGCGTTGCCGACCTCGGGGGTCCACGAGAACGCGCGGGGCTTGAGCAGCGTGTCGCCGTACATCCAGTCGTTGAACTCGCCGTTCACGTCGTAGAGCAGGCGCGGCGCGTTGCCGGAAGCGTAGTTGCTCGCCACCGTGGCCTCATCGTCCCACTCGTAGAACGCCAGCGAGTCGGGCGTGGCGGCGGGCGTGTAGCCCCAGGGATGCAGGAACAGGTCGCTGTAGGTGTGGAACGAGAGCCCGGTCTTCGGCCGCAGCGCCGCCACGATGTCGCGCTGGGCCTGGGTCTCGGGCTCCGAGAACGCGGACGGGCCGCGGTAGATGTCCGACGATGGCGTGCCGCTCGAGCCGGTGTTGTTGAGGCCCCACATGTAACCGAAGTTGCGGTTGAGGTCCACGCCGAAGCTGCCGTCGCCGTTGTCGCGCCGGTTCTTCCGCCACATCCCGCCGCCGCCGGGGTTCGTGGTCTGGTTGTGGAAGTAGCCGTCCGGGTTCGCCACCGGCACGATGTAGATCGCGCGCTGGTCGAGCAGGTACGTGGCGAACGGGTCGCTGCCGTATCTCGCGAGCAGGTCGTCCACGAAGTAGAACAGCGCCTGCATCCCCTCGGGCTCGCGCGCGTGGGCCAGCGCGTTGTAGAAGGCGACCGGCCGCGTGTCGGGCCCGGTCACGCGCTTGCCGAGCTTGAGGCCCCAGATCGGGCGGCCCAGCACCGTGGTGCCGAGGGTGTCCACCTTGTCGGCCACCACGTCGTGGGTGTCGCCCGCCACCAGCGAGTCGAGCTTCATCTTGACCTCGGCGAGCGTCCAGTAGCCGCCCATGCTGCCGAAGCCGAAGGGCGGCAGCGCCTCGATGCGGAACACGCCGTCGGGCCGGGCCGCGCTCAGCACCCGGGCGGGCGCCGGTCTGGGCCGCGTCGCGAGCTCCGCCGCGGCGCGCGCCGCGGCGTGGCCCTCGACGTCGTCGTCCATCACGGTGGCGCCCAGCGCCGCCAGCTTCGCCGCATCCGCCGGCCACTCGTGGATGTCGGCATAGGCCCCGTGCTTCACGGAGACGATGTCGTAGCCCGCCTGCTGCAGCGACGCGAGCGTCACCGCGGGCGAGAGCGTCACGCGCACCACGCGCGTGCGCGCGGGGGCGGCGGGGGCGGCGGGGGCCGCCGCGGCCAGGCACAGGGCGAGGAGCAGCGCGAGGGCGCAGATGAGCGGCCGGGAACATCGCATGACGGGGTTCCTCGGGTCGAAACGGTCGCGAGACGCCGTCGAGTCTATCACGGCGATGGCGCGGCTCCTGAGCGCGGGCTGTACCGGAACGCGGGCGGTCCCGAGGCGCGGGTGCCCCCAGCGCGGGCGGCCCGGAGGCGCGGACAGTCCCGGAGCGCGGGCAGTCCCGGGGGGCGCTACTTCCCGCGCAGCACGCGGTCGAGGAACACCAGCGCCGTCCTGTGGGCTTCGGCGCGCGGCAACTGGTGCTCGGCCTCGGGGAAGAACTTCGTCTCGACTGCGACCCCGCGCGCCTGCAGCGCCTCGGCGAAGCCGTTCGCCTGGGCGAAGGGCACGTTGCGGTCGCGCTCGCCGTGGAGCATCAGCACCGCCGCGTGGA
>CAYHRW010000337.1:0-2984 GCA_964359105.1 uncultured bacterium | reverse complement strand
AGAAATATCTGATGTACCTGCTGTCGTCCAACATCGGCGAAATCGGTTTGATGGCCGGGGCGGCGCTTCTGGGCCTGCCATTGCCCTTGACGGCCGTGCAGATCCTCTACGTCAATCTAGCCACCGATGGCTTGCCCGCTCTGGCTCTGGCGGTAGACCCGCCCGAGCCTGACTTGATGCGTCGCAAGCCGCGCAACCCCCGAACGGGCATCTTCACCCGGCCCGTCATCACGCTGATGACGGTCGGTGGGCTGTGGTCAATGCTGGTCAACCTGGGCCTGTTCGCCTGGGCGCTGTCCTCCGGCCGCAGTGCGGCGGAAGCCATGGCCATGACGTTCGTCTCGCTGGTGTTGATTCAATTTTTCAAAGCGTACAACTTCCGCTCCGACCGGCTCTCGGTGCTGAATCGGCCCTTTGCCAACAGATGGCTGAACTGGGCGATTTCGTGGGAGCTCGTGTTGTTGTTCGCGGTCGTCTATGTGCCATCCCTGCACAAGCCATTCGGTACGTTCAGCCTGGCGCTGGTGGATTGGGCGATTGTGGTCGGTCTCGCACTGACGATCTCGCCCGTGCTGGAAGCGGCAAAGTGGATGGAGCGGCGCGGGTGGTTTGGGGAAATGAGATAACCGTTCCGACCGGTGACCGCCTCATCGCTTGTGCGAGCGGGCGACTTGCCACGCCGCTCCCACGGACCGTTCGCACGGGCTCGGGTCTGCGTGTATCTTCCGGCCCCATGACCATGGTCCGGCTCTCGGAGTTGCTCGGCCAGCCCGCCGCGTCCGCGTTCCTGCGCGGCGTGGTGGCGGGCGGCCGCTACGCCAACGCCTACCTGCTCCACGGACCGGCCGGGGTGGGCAAGGGCACCGCGGCGCTGGCGTTCGCGCGCGCGCTGCTGTGCGAGCGGCGCGGCGGCGCTCCGGCCGAGGCCGGACTGTTCGCGGCCTCGCCGCCCCCCGACGGCCCGGACGACGACGCGTGCGGCGCGTGCGCGACCTGCGCGAAGACCGCCACGCTCCAGCACCCCGACCTCAGGTTCCTGTTCCCGGTGTCGGGCGAGGAGAAGGAGCTGGACGCGACCGTGGCCGAGACGCAGCAGGCGCTGCGCGAGGACCCGCTCTTCGTATTCCGCTACGACAGGGCGGCCTCAATCCGGCTCTCGCTCACCCGCGAGCTGCTGCGCGAGCTGGCCTACCGGCCCTACGAGGCGGCGCGGCGCGTGGTGGTGGTGCGCGACGCCGACCGCATGCGCGAGGACCAGTACTCGGCGCTCCTCAAGTCCATCGAGGAGCCCGGCGCCTCGACGGTGTGGGTGCTCACCACCGCGCGGCTCGCGCGGCTGCCGGCCACCATCCCGTCGCGCTGCCAGAAGGTGCGCTTCGCGCCGCTCCCCGAGCCGCTGATCGTGGACTTCCTCGGGCAGCGCCTGGGGATCGCCGCGCGCGAGGCCCGGCTGCTGGCCGCGCTCTCGGGCGGATCGCTCGCACGTGCGCTGGTGCTGCGCGAGGGCGAGCCGCTCCAGGAGCGCGACCAGGCGCTGGCGCTGCTCCAGCCCGCGCTGCGCGGCGACGCCGCCGGGCTGTGGAAGGCGGTCCAGGGCTTCACCAAGTTCGGCCGCGCCGGCCGCGAGACGCTGCGGCGCATGATCGAGTTCCACCAGCTCTGGCTGCGTGACTTGCTCCGGGCGGGTGCAGGAGCCCCGCGCGAGCAGCTCGTGAATCGCGACCGCGAGAAGGAGATCCGCGAGCAGGCGGCGCGGGTCACGCCGGCCGAGGTGCGCCGGCGGCTCATGGTGCTCGAAGAGATCCTGCGCTCCATCGAGGGCAACGTGACGCCGGAGCTGGCGATGTTCTCGGGGCTCACCCGGGTGGCAGGCGCGCGCCTCGCCGAGGGTGAGTGGCCGCGGCACCCGGCCGCACGCTGGGACTACTGAGCCGTGCTCGGACGCGGCCCCGCCGCGCTGCTCGTCGCGGCGGGCGCGGGCGTGATGGCGCTGCTCTTCGACCACGTGCTCGAGCGGCTGGAGGCCACGCTCCCGTCGGGACGCGCGCGTCGCCGCGCTCCCGGGGCGCCCGGCGCCGGTCGCACGAGGCGCACGGTCTGCGCCGCGCTCGCCGCGCTCGCCACCTCGCTCACCGCGACCTGGTGGCAGCAGGCGAACGGCTTCGAGGTCTACGCGCTCCACGCGCTGTTCCTGCCGCTCGTCACGCTGCTGTTCCTGCGCTGGGTGGACGGTGAACGGGCCCGGATGCGGGCGCACGGGGCCGCCGTGACGCCGGCCGGCGAATCGGCCGCGGCGCACGCGGGTGGATCCGCTGCGCCGCATGGGCGCGGCTCCTCGGGCTCACGCCGTGGTTCGCGCTCGGGCTCCTCCCCTACCTGCGGCTGCCGCTGCGCGCGCGCATGCACCCGCGCTTCGACTGGGGCGATCCCGACACCTTCCACCGCTTCTTCGCGCACGTCTCCGCGTGGCAGTTCCGGGTGTGGATGTTCACCGACCCCGACACCTTCCGGCCGCAGACCGCGTGGTTCTTCCGCCAGCTGCCCGGCGATCTCTCGACCGTCGGGCTGCTCGCCGCGCTGCTCGGGCTTGCGCGCGTGCGACGAGAGCGGCAACCGGCTGGTCGTGGACCTCACCGAGAACATGCTCGGCTCGCTCCCGCGCAACAGCGTGCTGCTCTCCTCGCAGTGGGACTACACGAGCTCGGCGGGTTACTACATCGAGGGTGTCGAGCGTTTCCGCCCCGACGTGCTGATGCTGGATCCCGAGCTGCTGCGGCGCAGCTGGTACCTCACCGAGCTGGCCGGCCGCGACCCGCAGCTTGCGCGCGCGAACAGGGGCATGCGCTGTTCGTGACCCGCGAGGTGTCGAAGGAGATCAGCGCGCGCTGGCACCGCATCCCGGTGCAGCTCGCGGTCGAGGTAGACCGACTCAGGCGTGGCTTCCGGCTCGGGGAGTTCCCAGAGGCGAGGGATCCTGATGCAGG
>CAYHRW010000336.1:0-2986 GCA_964359105.1 uncultured bacterium | reverse complement strand
CATCGGTCCGCTACGGCGGCTTCTGGCGCCGCTTCTGGGCCTGGGTCATCGACGGCTTCCTGCTGAGCGCGGTGTTCATCCCGCTGAGCCTCATGGCCGGCATCCCGCTGCTCGGATGGGGCGATGTGGAGGACGTGGACCCGGACCAGCTCTTCGCACTGCTCGGCAGCTTCGTGGCCATCGGGCTCGTGCGCATGATCCTGAGCTGGCTCTACTTCGCGCTCATGGAGAGCTCCTCGAAGCAGGCCACGGTGGGGAAGATGGCGCTCGGCATCCGCGTGACCGACATGGCGGGCCGGCGGATCTCCTTCGCCCGGGCCACCGGCCGCTGCTTCGGCGCGATCCTCTCGGGGTTGCTCTTCTGCATCGGCTTCCTGATGGTGGCGTTCACGGAGAAGAAGCAGGGCCTGCACGACATGATGGCTGGTACACTCGTGGTGCGATGAGGAGGTGGGGATGACGACCGGAACGGATTTCCTGGCACGCATCGCCGAAGACCGCCGGCGCCGGGTCGAGGCGATGAAGCTCGAGCGGCCTGCCTGGACGCTGCGCGCCAGGCTCGGCACCGCGCGCCCGGACGGACGGCTCGAGCGCGCACTGCGCCGCGGCGCGGCGGCGGCCCCGCTGCGGCTGCTGTGCGAGGTCAAGCGCGCGTCCCCCTCGAAGGGCGTCCTCAACGCCGGCGTGGACCCGGTCGCGATGGCCCGGCTCTACGAGGCGGGCGGCGCGGCGGCGGTCTCGCTCGTCACCGAGCCCGACCACTTCCAGGGCGATCCCGCGTGGGTGGACGCGGTGCGGCCGCACGTGAAGCTCCCGCTCCTGATCAAGGACTTCGTGGTGGACGAGTACCAGCTGTTCGACGCCGCGCTGCGCGGCGCCGACGGGGTGCTGCTGCTCGCCGCGATCCTCTCCGACGTCCAGCTCCAGATCCTCATCAGCCGGGCGCGGCAGCTCGGCCTCGACGCGCTGGTCGAGGTGCGCGAGGAAGCGGAGCTCAAGCGCGCGCTCAAGGCCGGCGCCACCCTCGTGGGGATCAACAACCGCGACCTGCGCACCTTCGACGTGGACCTCGGCGTCGCGCTCGCGCTCCTGCCCGCCGTGCCGCCGCTCGTCACCGCGGTGGCCGAGAGCGGGCTCTCGACGCCCGCCGACCTGGCGCGCCTGCGCGCGACGCGCTGCGACGCCGTGCTGATGGGCGAGGTGTTCATGACGAGCCCGGACCCGGCCGCGACCCTCGCCACGCTCGCCGCCGCGGCCCGGGGCGCGGCCTGAAGTGCGGCGCACCGTCGTCAAGGTGTGCGGGATCACCCGGATCGAGGACGCGCGCGGCGCGCTCGCGGCCGGCGCCGACTGGCTGGGCTTCGTGCTGGCGGGGGAGAGCCCGCGCCGCGTGGCGGCGGAAGTCGCGGCGGAGATCGTGGGGGCGGTCGCACCCGCGGTGACGGTCGGCGTGCTGGTCGGACCGCGGCCCGACCAGGCGCTGGCGCTGGCGCGGCGCGCCGGCGTCACGCGCCTCCAGCTCCACCGCGTCGAGCCCGCGTCGTGGCCCGACGACTTCCCGCTCCCCGTGGCCTTCGCGCTGCCGGTCGGCCCCGACGGGCGGATCGCCGGGACGCTGCCGGCCGCGCGCCACCTGGTGATGCTCGACACCGCGCACCCCGCGCTGGCCGGCGGCACGGGGCTGAGCTTCCCGTGGGAAGCGGCGGCGGGCCTGTGCGCGGAGCGCGCGGTGATGATCGCGGGCGGGCTCGACCCGGCGAACGTCGCCGCCGCGATCGAGCGCGCGCGACCCTTCGGCGTGGACGCCTCGTCGCAGCTCGAGGCCGCACCCGGCATCAAGGACCCCGACAAGGTGCGGCGCTTCATCGCCGCGGTCAGGGAGTGCGATGAGCGCCTCGGCGACGTGGCCTGACGCCACCGGCCATTTCGGGCCCTACGGCGGGCGCTTCGTGCCGGAGACCCTGGTGCACGCGCTCGACCAGCTCGCGTCCGAGTACGCCCGCGCCCGCTCCGATCCCGCGTTCGAGCGGGAGCTCGCCGCCACGCTGCGCGACTTCGCCGGGCGGCCCACGCCGCTGATCGAGGCGCCGCGCTTCTCGGAGCAGGCCGGCTGCCGCGTGTTCCTCAAGCGCGAGGACCTGCTCCACACCGGGGCGCACAAGATCAACAACACCGTGGGCCAGTGCCTGCTCGCGCAGCGGATGGGGAAGCCGCGCGTCATCGCCGAGACCGGCGCCGGCCAGCACGGCGTCGCCACCGCTGCGGCGGCCGCGCGCCTCGGGCTGGAGTGCGCGGTCTACATGGGCACCGAGGACGCGCGCCGCCAGCACCTGAACGTCGAGCGCATGAAGCTGCTCGGCGCCGAGGTGCGCGAGGTGGACGCCGGCAGCCGGACGCTCAAGGACGCCATCAACGAGGCGCTGCGCGACTGGGTGACGCGCGTGCGCGACACCCACTACGTGCTCGGCTCGGTGCTGGGGCCGCACCCCTTCCCGATGATGGTGCGCGACTTCCACCGGGTGATCGGCGCGGAGGCGCGCGCCCAGTTCGCCGCGCAGGCCGGCGGGCTGCCCGACGTGCTGGTCGCGTGCGTGGGCGGAGGGAGCAACGCCATCGGGCTGTTCCACGCCTTCCTGGGCGACGCGCAGGTGCGCAAGGTCGGCGTCGAGGCCGGCGGTCTCGGGCTCGCGAGCGGCAAGCACGCCGCGCGCATCCCCGAACACAGCGTCGGCGTGCTGCACGGCACGCGCACGCTGGTGCTGCAGGACGACCACGGCATGATCCGCGAGACGCATTCGGTCTCGGCCGGGCTCGACTACCCGGCGCTCGGCCCCGAGCACGCCTGGCTCGCCGACCAGGGACTCGCCGAGTATTCGCACGCCACCGACGCCGAGGCGCTCGACGCCTTCCAGGCGCTGTCGCGCCTCGAGGGCATCCTGCCGGCGCTCGAGACCGCGCACGCGCTCGCCTGGGTGCTGCGCGAGGG
>CAYHRW010000335.1:0-2988 GCA_964359105.1 uncultured bacterium | reverse complement strand
TCAGTCCGGGCTGCAAGCACTGCTATGCGCAGACCTTCGCCGAGCGGTTCCGCGGTGTCCCGGGTCACCCCTTCGAGCAGGGCTTCGATCTTCGTCTGTGGCCCGAGCGGCTGGAGCTGCCGCTCGCCTGGAGGACGCCGAAGCGCATCTTCGTCAACTCGATGAGCGACCTCTTCCACGAGAAGGTGCCGGATTCCTTCGTTGATCGTGTCTTCGACACGATGCTGGAAGCGAAATGGCATCGGTTCCAGGTGCTGACGAAACGTGCCGACCGCATGTCCGAGTACTTCCGCAGGCGGAGAATCCGGTTCGATTCTCTCGACCTGGAGCAGCCTCACATCTGGCTCGGGGCGAGCGTGGAGACACAGGAGTATGTCCATCGCGCGCGGCTCGTGGCGCTGCTGCCGTCCCCCGTGCGGTTTCTCTCGTGCGAGCCGCTGCTGGGCCCGCTCGACCTGCGAGGCGTGCTGGGTCCCGCGGCGGTCAACTGGGTGATCGTCGGCGGTGAGAGCGGCCACGGCGCACGGCCGATGGACGCCGCGTGGGTGCTCGACATCCGCAATCAGTGCTTCGACGCTGGCGTCCCGTTCTTCTTCAAGCAGTGGGGCGGGTCGAACAAGAAGCGCACGGGGCGACTCCTCGAGAACAGGACCTGGGATGAGTTCCCGCGCGTAGCGGCCTGCACGGTCTGAACGCAACGCACTTCCTTCGACACAACGGGCGAGGGCCTCGTATGCCAACGAGCTACTCAAATGTGCAGGACCATCCGGCAGTGCGGGAGGGTTGATGACGCACGCCAACCCGCATGACCCGCTGCACGATGACGAGCGCGTGGACCTGCGACGCCTGGCAGCCGACAGCCCGGCGGCGCCGTTGTTCGCCGCGGCGCCGGGCGGGACGCATGGCGCGTCCTTCTCCTCCGCCACGAACCCGATGGCACCCGTGCGAGCGGAGAGCAGCGTCGCGGCGAACAACGAGGACTTCGGGGATGGGGTCACGACCGACGCCGACGTCGCGGGGATGCTCGGGTCCGCCGGCGTGCCCCACCCCGAGGACTCGCGCACGATCCTCCACGTCGACATCGACGCCTTCTTCGCCGCGATCGAGCAGCAGCGCGACCCGCGGCTCAGGGGCCGGCCCGTCATCGTCGGCGCGGGTGTCATCGCGTCGTGCTCGTACGAGGCGCGGCGCTTCGGGCTCAAGGCCGGCATGCCGCTCTCCGAGGCGAGGCGGCTGTGCCCGCAGGCCGTCATCGTCGAGGGTCACGCCCAGGTCTACCGCTGCTTCGCCGAGGAGATCTTCACGCGTTGCCGTGAGGTCTCCCCCGCCGTCGAGACCTACCTCGACGAGGCCTACTGCGACCTCACCGGCACCGAGCGCCTGCACCGCGACCTGCTCGAGGCCGCGCGCGGCCTGAAACGCTCCATCCTCGCGTCCACCGGGCTCACCGTCACCTGCGGGCTCGGCCCCAACCGCATGCTCGCCAAGCTCGCCGGCAAGACCGTCAAGCCCGACGGCCTCGCGCGCGTCACCGCCTCCGAGGCCGAGGCCTTCATGCGCGACCGCCCGGTCGAGCAGATCGCCGGCGTCGGCCACGCGCACGCGAAGCTGCTGCGCTCGATGAACCTCCGCACCGCCGGCGAGATGCGCGTGCTGCCCGTGGAGACGCTCGTGCGCCTGTTCGGCGCGCCCGGCCGCCTGCTCTTCGAGCGCTGCCGCGGCCGCGACACCGCGGTCGTCTCGGAGCGCGAGATCCCGCTCTCGATCTCGCGCGAGACCTCGTTCCACCGCGACACCGCCGACCACCGCGAGATCGAAGGGATGTTCGAGTACCTCGCCGGCCGCGCCTGCCGCACCGCCCGCGAGCTGGGCATCCGCCCGCGCACCGTATCGGTGCGCCTGCGCTACGGCGACGGCGAGTCCGCCGAGCAGGCGCGCTCGCTCACGCAGCCCTCCGACGCCGACCCGGTCGTGCTCGGCCTGGCGCTCGAGCTGCTGGCGCGGCTCTTCACCCGCCGCGTCGCGCTCCACAACGTCGGGCTCGCGCTCTCCGGCTTCGTCCACGGCGGCGGCGAGCAGGGCGCGCTCTTCGACGAGCGCGAGGCCGGCCGCCGCGCCGCGCTCTACCGCGCCTTCGACGGCGTGCGCAGCGCCTTCGGCCACGGCGTCCTGGTCTCCGGCCGCGCCCTCCACCTGAAGGGCCGTCTCGAGGAGGACGAGCACGGCTTCGTGCTGAGGACACCGTCGCTGACGAAGTGAGGCCGAGGCCCCGATGAACTTCATCCCGCTCCGCGTCCGCTCGCACGGCTCGCTGCTTCATGGCACCGCCGCGCCCGACGCGCTGATCGCGCGCGCGCTCGAGCTCGGCTACCCGGCGCTGGCGCTCACCGACCGCGACAACCTCTATCTCGCGATCGCCTTCTACCGCGCCGCGCGCGCCGAAGGCCTCGCCCCGCTGCTCGGCGCCGAGCTGAGCGCGCCGGGCGGGCACCCGCTCGCCAGAGCGGGTCGCTCGCCAGGACGGGCCGGTCCCGGCGCGCTGCTCCTCGCGCTCGACCGCCGCGGCTACGCGAACCTGTGCGCGCTGCTCACCGCCCGCCACCTCGAGCCCGACTTCGACCTGGTGCGCTCGCTCGGTGAATCGTGCGCCGGGCTCCACGTCGTGGTCGAATCGCCCGGCCTCGCCGCGGCGCTGCTCGCCGCCGGCGTCCCCGCCGCGCGGGGAACGTATCGCGACGGCCCGCGCCCGGCGGGACCCACGGGTGGATTGTGGGTGGGCCTGCGCGGGCTGCCCGCCGAGCGCACGGCGCTGGGCGAGCGCGCCGCCGCGGCGCACCGCCTGCGCGTGCCGCTGGTCGCGACCGGCGAGTGCGCCATGCTGCATCCGTGCGAGTGGGACGCGCACCGCATCGCCGTCACCGCCGCCGCCGGCGCGCTGCTCGAGCGCATGCCGCCCGCGGCGTTCGCCGCGCGCGAGGCGTGGCTCGC
>CAYHRW010000334.1:0-2988 GCA_964359105.1 uncultured bacterium | reverse complement strand
TTCCGCGAGGACCTCTACTACCGGCTCAAGGTGGTGCCGCTCTACGTGCCGCCGCTGCGCGAGCGCAAGGAGGACATCCTGCCGCTGTCGCGGCTGTTCATGGACCGCTTCTCGCGCCAGTTCAAGAAGTCGTTCCGCGAGATCACGCCGGCCGCCGAGCGGCTGCTGGCCGACTACCCGTGGCCGGGGAACATCCGCGAGCTCAAGAACCTGTTCGAGCGCACCGTCCTGCTCGAGACCGGCGAGGTGCTCGAGCCGCACCACCTCAAGCTCAACTCGCGCCCGCGCGCCCAGGCGACCGAGGCCACGGTGGGGCAGCGCATCGACGAGTTCCTCAACGGGTCCCTTCCGACGGGCGGCATCCCGTTCGAGCAGCTGGTCCAGGAGCTGGAGCGCGCCTTGATTCTGCGGGCCTCGTATGCTACGAAATGGAACCAGTCCCGCACGGCCGAGTTGCTCAACCTCAAGCGCGACAAGCTGCGCTACCGCATGAAGCTCTACCAGATCCATGCGGGCAACGGAGCGATGGCTCCCACGGAGTAGCTCCACGAAGCTCTGGATCGCGACGATCGTGCTGGGCGTCCTGGTGACGGGGGGCGCGGGTGGCTGCGGCTACACCACCAGCACCGCGCTCCTCCCGTCGCACCTCAAGACGGTCGCGATCCCGGTGTTCGAGAACGCGACCACCGAGTACACGCTCGAGCAGGACGTCACCCAGGCGGTCATCGAGCGCTTCGTCAAGGACAACCATCTGCGCGTGGTGGACGAGCGCTCCGCGAACGCGGTGATCAAGGGCCGGATCACCGGCTACAAGAACTCGGTGTTCGGCTTCTCGGCCGCCAACCGGACCCAGGAGTACCGGGTCAGCATCTCGTGCTCGGTGCTGTTCAAGGACCAGGTGAAGAACCGCGAGGTCTGGAGCGAGCCGAACCTGGTCAAGACCGCGAACTACTACGTGGTGGATGTGCCCGGCCAGAAGGCCAGGACCGAGCTCGATGGACGCCAGGAAGCCATCACGAAGATCGCCGACGAGATCCTCAGCCGCGCCGTCGAAGGCTGGTAGCACGGTGCCGGAGGGACGCCGCGGGGCGCCGCGCGCGAAGCCGGCCGCGGCCGGTCGCGAGGCGAGCGGGCTCGATCTGCTCGAGCGCTTCCGCCGCGCGGAGTTCCCCACCACGCTCTACATCGAGGGCCCGAGCGAACCACTCAAGGCGGCGCTGCTCGCGGCGCTCCGCCACGCCTGGGCGCGCGCCTGCCCCGAGTCCCCGCTCGCGCACGTGTTCCGCGCCGCCGAATCGGGCGTCGAGGCGATCCTCGCGGTCTGGCAGGGCGCCTCGCTCTTCAGCCCGCGCGACCTGGTGCTGGTACTCCAGGTCGAGGACCTGGGGCGCGGCGAGAAGCGCGTCGCGGCGCTCGCCGCGGGGCTGGCGCATCCGGCCGGGCCCTCGACGCTGGTGCTGGTCGAGTCGGAGGCCGACGCCCCGCGCAAGTCGCTCGAGCCGCTGCGCGCGACCTGCGCCGAGCACTGGGTGGCGCTGCCGCCGCAGCGCCGCGACCTGGTCCAGTGGGGCGTGCGCCGGCTGGCGCTCGAGGGCATCGAGGCCGAGCCCGGCGTGGTCGAGGCGGTGGGGGACGGCTGCGAGGGCGACGCGCTCACGTTCTTCAACGAGCTCGACAAGCTGGGCGTCGCCGCGTCCGGCGGCAGGCTCACGCGCGCCGCGGCCGCGGCGCTCACGCCGCCGGTGCTGGGCGCCGACCTGCCCGCCTACCTCGGCGCCGTGGCCGCGGGCCAGCCGGCCGTCGCCGCCCGCAACCTGTCGCGCCTGCTGGCGACCGGGGTGGGGGAGGGCGCGGTGTTGTTCGCCCTGGCCAACCTGGTGGGGGGCGCGCTCGGCGGATGGGCGCGCCACCGCGAGCTCTCCGCCGCGCTCGGACGGCGCTGCGGCGCACGCGAGCTGACGCGCGCGCTCGACGCGGTCTACCGCGCCGAGGCGGCCTGGAAGGGCGGGCGCGCCGACGCGGTCGCCGCGCTCGAGCAGGCCACGCGGGCCGTGGCCGGCGCACCCTGAGGGCCGGCGACGCGACGCGACGCGTGCGCGGGACCCCCGCCGGCGTGACTCGGGCGGCCTTCTTCGCGTAATCTCCCGCGACCTTCGGATCCCATACTCCGGACCCCGCGAGACCATGAGCCACCGCTATCCGTTCTCCGCAGTCGAGCCGCGCTGGCAGGCGACCTGGGAAGCGCAGCGCACCTTCCGTGCGCAGGACCGCTCCCCGAAACCGAAGTTCTACTGCCTCGACATGTACCCGTACCCCTCGGGCTCGGGACTGCACGTCGGCCACGCCGAGGGCTACACCGCGACCGACATCCTGTCGCGCTACAAGCGCATGCGCGGCTTCAACGTGCTGCACCCGACCGGCTGGGACGCGTTCGGCCTGCCGGCCGAGCAGTACGCGGTCAAGACCGGCGTGCACCCGGCCATCACCACGGCCGAGAACATCGCCACCTTCCGGCGCCAGATGAAGCGCATCGGGCTCTCCTACGACTGGGACCGTGAGGTCAACACCACCGATCCCGACTACTACCGGTGGACCCAGTGGATCTTCCTCAGGCTCTTCGAGCGCGGCCTCGCGTACGTGGCCGAGGTGCCCGTCAACTGGTGCCCGGAGCTGGGCACGGTGCTGGCGAACGAGGAAGTGGTGGACGGCAAGAGCGAGGTCGGCGGCTTCGACGTGGTGCGCCGGCCGATGCGCCAGTGGGTGCTCAGGATCACCGCCTACGCCGACCGGCTGCTCGAGGACCTGGACCTGGTGGAGTGGCCCGCCAGCACGCTCGAGATGCAGAGGAACTGGATCGGCCGCTCGACCGGCGCGGACGTGGAGTTCCCGATCGAGGGGCTGAACGCGAGCCTGCGCATCTTCACCACCCGGCCCGACACGCTGTTCGGCGCCACCTACATGGTGCTGGCGCCCGAGCACCCGCTGGTG
>CAYHRW010000333.1:0-2992 GCA_964359105.1 uncultured bacterium | reverse complement strand
ACCCGTTCATCACCGCCAGCACGGTGAGCAGCGCGGTGACGCCGAGCGCCACGCCCGCCACCGAGATGCCCGTCAGCAGGGTGATGAACCCGCTCTGCCGCCGCGTGCGCAGGTAGCGCGCGGCGATCCACAGCGGAAGTCTCACGCGGAAGACGTCCCGGGCTTCGCCCCGCCGGACGCGGGGGTGCCGGCCTCCTCGTCCGCCTGGTCGTCGGGCTCGGCGATCCCCTCTTCGGGCCGGAGCTGCGGGAACAGGATCACCTCGCGGATCGAGCGCGCGTCGGTGACGAGCATGGCGAGCCGGTCCACGCCGATCCCCACCCCGCCGGTGGGCGGCATGCCGTATTCGAGCGCGCGCACGAAGTCGTGATCCATCATCTGCGCTTCCTCGTCGCCGGCGGCGCGGCGCGCCATCTGCAGCTCGAAGGCGCGGCGCTGCGCCTCGGGGTCGATCTGCTCGGAGAACGCGTTCGCCAGCTCCATGCCGGCCGCGAACAGCTCGAAGCGCTCGACCACGCCCGGCCGGGTGCGGCTCGCGCGCGCCAGCGGCGAGCTCTCGGCCGGATGATCCACCACGAACGTGGGCCTCGCCAGCCCGGGCTGCACCAGCTCGGTGAACAGCGCGTCCAAGAGCCCGCCCGCGCCGGTGCCGGGGCGGGTCTCGATCCCGCGCGCCTGCGCCAGCCGCGCGAGCTTCGCCGCGTCCAGGTCGGAGACGTCCTCCCCGACCGCGGCGCCCACCGCGTCGAGCATCGAGATCCGCGGCCACGGCGACCCGAAGTCGAGCGGCTGGCCCTGGTACGCGATCGCCCGCACGCCGGCCGCGTCCTCGACCGCGGACGAGACCAGCGCTTCGGTCAGCGCCATCATGTCGTGCACGTCCGCGAATGCCTGGTAGTACTCGAGCAGCGTGAACTCGGGGTTGTGCCAGCGGTCCATGCCCTCGTTGCGGAAGTCGCGGGAGAACTCGTAGACGCGCTCGAGCCCGCCCACGATCAGGCGCTTGAGGTAGAGCTCGTTCGAGATGCGCAGGTAGAGGTTGGTGTCGAGCGCGTTGTGCCGCGTGACGAACGGCCGCGCGAATGCCCCGCCGTAGAGCGGCTGGAGCACCGGGGTCTCGACCTCGAGGTACCCGCGCCCGTCGAGGAAGCGCCGCATGCCCGTCACCAGGCGCGCGCGGCGGCGGAAGGTCTCGCGCACGCCCAGGTTCATGAACAGGTCGGCGTAGCGCTGGCGGAACCGGGTCTCGGGGTCCTTGAGGCCGTGCCACTTCTCGGGCAGCGGGCGCATGGACCGCGCGAGCAGCTCGAGCGCGTCCACCCGCACCGTGATCTCCCCGCTGCGGGTGCGGAACACCGGGCCCTCGGCCCCGATCCAGTCGCCCACGTCGAGCAGCTCGTAGCGCTGGAACTGCTCCCCGAGCTGATCGGCCTTGAAGTAGAGCTGGATCTTCCCGCTGCCGTCCAAGAGGTGGGCGAAGCCCGCCTTGCCGTGCCCGCGCAGCGCCATGATGCGGCCGGCCAGCCGCACCCGCCGGCCGGACTCCGCCGTGACCGCGTCGCCCCAGGCCAGGATCTCGGCCGCGTGATGGGTGGGCTCGTAGCGGTAGGCGTAGGGCTCGACGCCCAGCGCCCGCCACCGTGCGAGCTTCTCGTGGCGCTGGCGCATCAGTTCCTGGAGGGACATGGCAGACTCCGCGGCCCGCGCGCGGACGGGACACCCACCGCGGCGGCGCCGAATCGCGCGAATCTAGGGAGCGGCCCCCGGGGGTGTCAAGGAAGCCCGCGTGCGGCCGGTGCGTCGCTCAGCGGCCCGCCCCGGCGATGCGGTGCAGGTTCTCCATCACCAGCTTGCCGGCCGTGGGATCCACCGCGACCGGATAGCTCCCGGTGAAGCACGCGCGGCAGAAGCGCCCGGGCTCGCGCTCGCAGGCGAGCAGACCCTCGAGCGAGAGATAGCCCAGCGACTCCACGCCCAGGTAGTCGCGGATCTCGTCCACCGTCTTGCGCGCGCCGATGAGCTCGCGGCGGCTCGGGGTGTCGATGCCGTAGAAGCACGGGTGCGTGATCGGCGGCGAGCCGACACGGAAGTGCACCTCCTTCGCCCCCGCGCGCCGGATCAGGCGCACCAGCTTGCGGCTGGTGGTGCCGCGCACGATCGAGTCGTCCACCACCACCACGCGCTTGCCCTCGAGCACCTCGCGCACCGGGTTGAACTTGACGCGCACGCTGGAGTCGCGGCCCGACTGCTGGGGCTGGATGAAGGTGCGCCCGACGTAGTGGTTGCGGATCAGGCCCAGCTCGAAGCGGATCCCCGAGCCCTCGCTGTAGCCCAGCGCGATCGAGTTGCTCGAGTCGGGCACCGCGATCACCACGTCGCCCGGCGCCGGGTGCTCCGCGGCGAGCCGGTGCCCGATGCGCCGCCGCACCCGGTCCACCCCCTCGCCGAACACCCGGCTGTCGGGGCGCGAGAAGTAGATGTGCTCGAAGATGCAGTGCTCGAGCCGGGTCGCCGGCGCCTGGGCGGCGCGCGCGCGCACGCCCTGCGGATCCAGGCGCACCAGCTCGCCGGGCTCGACGTCGCGCAGGTACTCGGCGCCCACCAGATCCAGGGCGCAGGTCTCGCTCGCCACCACGTAGCCGTCGCCCAGGCGCCCGAGGCACAGCGGCCGGAACCCGTACGGGTCGCGCAGCGCCAGCACCGCCTCGCTGGTGAGCATCACCAGCGAGTACGCGCCCTGCACCCGGCCCGCCGCCTCGATCAGGGCCTCCTCGGGGGTCGCCGAGCTCGAGATGGCCATGAGGTGGAGGAAGATCTCGGAGTCGAGGGTGGTCTGGAAGATCGAGCCCGACTCCTCGAGGCGCACGCGCAGCTCGCGCGCGTTGACCAGATTGCCGTTGTGCGCCAGCGCCAGCGGACCGCCGCGGTAGACCACCCGCAGCGGCTGGGTGTTCTCGAGCGTCAGGCTGCCGGTGGTGGAGTAGCGGTTGTG
>CAYHRW010000332.1:0-3004 GCA_964359105.1 uncultured bacterium | reverse complement strand
TCCGCCGTGGTCGTGCTCGTGCGCGGGCACGGCGACGCGCTCGAGACCTTCTGGGTGCGTCGCAGCGACGCGGTCAGCTACATGCCGGGCTTCGACGCGTTCCTGGGCGGCGGCATCGAGCCTTCGGATGCCGAGCTGGCGGTCGCGGGCACCGCCGACGAGCAGGACCGCGTGCTGCGCGCCTGCGCCATTCGCGAGGCGTTCGAGGAGACCGGCGTGCTGGTGGCGCTCGACGGCCCGCTCGCGGGCGATGCGCACGCGCTGGCCAAGGCGCGCGGCCTGCTACTCGATGGCGAGGCCAGCTTCCCCGAGCTGGCGCGCGCGCACGGCTGGAGCTTCCGCGCCGCGGCGCTCACCGCCGCCGGCCGCTGGCAGACGCCCGCGTTCACCACCGTGCGATTCGACGCGCAGTACTTCCTCGTGCGCGTGCCCGAAGGCCAGGAGCCCGTCGTGCGCCCCGGCGAGCTGGCCTCGGGCGAATGGATCGCGCCGGCCGCGGCGCTCGAGCGCTGGCGCCGCGGCGAGGCCGCGTTCGCCGCGCCCATCCTGCACACGTTGCTCGCGCTGGCCGGGGGCGAGGCCGGGCTCGAAGAGCGGCTGCTGAGCCCGCGCGAGCGGATGGCGCCGGCGGCGCGGCGGATCGAGCTCAAGTGGGGGATCGTGCTGCATCCGATGAAGACGCGGCCGCTGCCGCCCGCGACCCACACCAACGCGTACCTGGTCGGCGAGCGCGAGATGGCGCTCGTGGATCCCGGCAGCGCCGACCCCGCCGAGGTCGAAGGACTGCTCGCGGCGATCGCGGCGCTGGAAGCCGAGGGGCGCCGGCTCAAGCTCATCCTGCTCACCCACCACCATCCCGACCACGTCGCCGGCATCGAGGCGGTGCGCGCGCGCCACCCCGTGCCGGTGGCCGCACACGCCGAGACCGCGAAGCGCGTGCGCTGCGACCTGGCGGTGAAGGACGGCGACTGGATCCCGCTGCTGCCCGGGGCCGGCGACTGGAACCTGCGCGTGCTCCACACGCCCGGCCACACCCAGGGGCACCTGTGCTTCTTCCACCCGCGCACCGGGTCGCTCTTCACCGGCGATCACATCCCGGGCGGCGCCGGCACCGTCATCATTGACCCGCCCGAGGGCGACATGAGGCGCTACGTCGAGTCGCTGGAGCGGCTGGCGCGCGAGCCGGTCGTGACCCTGTTCCCCGCCCACGGCGCGCCGCAGGGCGCGGCGCAGCGCCGGATCCGCGGCTTGATCGAGCACCGCCTGAAGCGCGAGGCGATGGTGCTGGCCGCGCTCGATGACGAGCCGCGATCGCTGGACGCGCTGGTCGAGGTGGCCTACGCCGACACGGCGCGCGAGCTGTGGGGCTACGCCGAGCGCTCGCTGCTCGCGCACCTGGTGAAGCTCGAGGCCGAGGGCCGGGCCGCGAGCGAGGACGAGCGCTGGCGGCGGGTGGAGGCGTGAACTCCGCCTACCTGATCGCCGGCCTCGGCTCGGTGTCCTACGGCGCGGGTGACTTCTGTGGCGGGCTGGCGGCGCGCCGCGGCGGCGCCGCGGCGATCACGTTCCTCTCGGGCTTCGCCGCGCTCGCCGTGCTGCTCGCGGGCCTGCCCTGGACGCCCGGCGTGATCCGCGCCGCCGACATGAGCTGGGCCGCGCTCGCCGGCGCGTGCGGCGGGTTGGGCGCCATGCTCATCTACCGCGCGCTGGCGATCGGGCCGGTCAGCGTCGCCTCGCCGGTGCTGTGCAACGTAGGTCTGGCGCTGCCCGTGCTGGTAGGCATCGCGCTCGGCGAGCGCCCGTCGGCGCTGGCCGTCACCGGTCTCGCGCTCGCGCCGCTCTCGATCGTCCTGCTCGCGCAGAGCAGCGCCGGCCTGCCGGCGGAGGAGCGCGGGCGCGCGCGGCGCGTCCTGTGGCCCGCCATCAGCGCCGGACTCGCGGCCGGTTGCTTCCTCGTCTTCTTCGGGCGCGTCGAGAGCGGGTCCGGGCTGTGGCCGCTCATCCTCGGGCGCTCGGTGGGGATGACGGTGCTCGCGCTCGGCGTGCTGACCTGGCGCAAGCCGCTCGTGGCGCCGCGCGCGGCGTGGGGCATGGCGCTCACCGCCGGCGCGCTCGATTCGCTCGCCAACGTCGCCTACGTGGCGGCCGTCCAGCGCGGCTCGATGTCGCTGGTCGCCGCGCTCGTGTCGCTGGCGCCCGCGACCACCGTGCTGCTGGCGCGCGTGCTGCTGCACGAGCGCTGGAGCCCGCCGCAGCGGGCGGGATTCGCGGCGGCGCTCGCTTCCGGCACCCTGATCTCGCTGGGGTAGGGGATGGCCGGCACGGGCTCCGGGGAATCTCCGCACTTCCGCCGCGTAGCGGTGGTGGGCGCGGGGGCGGCCGGGCTCACCGCGGCGCTGCGCGCGGCCGAAGCGGGCGCGCGCGTCGTGCTGCTGAACGCGCATCCGAAGGTCGGGCTCAAGATCCTGATGTCGGGCGGCACCCGCTGCAACGTCGCCCACCGCGAGGTGGAGGCGCGCGACTACGCCGGCGGCTCGCGGGCGTTCGTGGCGCGCATCCTGCGCGCGTTCCCGCCCGAGCAGACGCGCGCGTGGTTCGAGTCGCTCGGCGTCAGGCTCAAGCTCGAGCCCAGTGGCAAGTACTTCCCCGAGACCGACGACGCCCGCACCGTGCTCGATGCGCTGCTCGGTGCGGTGGCCGGCGCCGGCGTCGAGGTGCGGAGTGGCGCGCGCGTGGTGCGGCTCGAACGCGGCTCCACGCCCAGCGACCACGCGGAGGCGGGTGAGACCCCGCGGCCGGCGGGCGCTGCGCGCTGGCGGCTCGGCATCCAGCACGTGGCCGCGAGCGCGGTGTTTTCGAGCGAGGTCGCCGGCTACCGTGCAGAACGCTGGCCGCTCCCCGCGGTCGAGCCCGACGAGTGGCTGGAAGCGGATGCCGTGGTGCTCGCGACCGGCGGGCTCTCGTTCCCGCGCACCGGCAGCGACGGCAGCGGCTACGGCCTCGC
>CAYHRW010000331.1:0-3012 GCA_964359105.1 uncultured bacterium | reverse complement strand
CCAGCCCCACCAGCGTGAAGAGCAGGTAGAGCAGCTCCTCGTCGCCGAAGTTCCACTCGAAGAGCCCGGCCACCAGGAACCCGGAGAATGCCGCCGCCACTCCGAGCCGCAGGCCGGCCGCGAGACCGCCGGCGCGCCGGGCGGGCGCGAGATCCCGCGTGGCGGCGCGGAAGAGGCCGAAGACCAGCCACGCGAACACCACGAGCCCCACCACGCCCATGCTCGCCGCGATCTGGATCGGCACGCTGTGCAGGTGGCCGGCGCGCTCGCGCGCCTGCGGGGGGCGATAGCGGTCGTAGACCGGCTTCATGTCCTGGAGCCCGACGCCGGTGAGCGGGTGGTCGCGGAACATCCTGAGCCCGGCCTGCCACATGTAGGTGCGCTCGAGGTTCACGGGATGGCGCGGGTCGAAGGCGCTGAGCGCGCGGGCCCGGTACGGGGCGGGAGCGAGGACCAGCGCCAGCGCGATCACCACCGCGAGCGCCGGCAGCCAGCGCGGGCGCACCGCGCCGAGGATCACCGCGAGCGCGACCGCGAGCCCGATCCAGGCGCTGCGGGTGAAGGTGACGGCCAGCGCCGCGGCTCCGAGCGCCGCCACGGCGCCCGCCCCGGCGCGCCAGCGCGGCTCGCGGGCCAGCACGGCCACGCCGGCCGCAGCACTCACGAGCAGCAGGAGCTGGCCCGCGAAGGTCATGTAGTGGCCGACCGCGCCGCGCGCCCGCGCAGCATGGCTCGCGCCGTGGGCCGCAAAGGCGCCGAGCCCGAAGACCGCCGCGAGACCCGCGGAGACCAGCAGGACCGCGAGCGCGCGCCGCCCCTGGCGCGGGTCGCGCGCGTGGAAGGCCGCGAGCAGGACGAGGGCCGGCATCAGCCCCTTCGACACCCGCGCGAGGCTCGCCGTGCGGTCCAGCGCGAACGCCGCGGAAAGCACCAGGGCGGCGAGCCACCCGAGCGCCGGCAGGTCCACGGGCGTGCGGTCCGCCACCAGGCCGGGGCGACGCATCCACAGCGGGAGGGTGAGCGCGGCGCAGAGCCCGGTGGCGATGGACATCGGGGCGATGCTCCAGGGCAGGCTCGCGGCCAGCAGGAGGAAGCTGCCGGCAGCGGCCTGCCCGAGCGGGGTCTGGGGGGGCCCGGGGGTGAGCGGCGGGTGGGCAGGACGCTCGATCATCGTGTCCGGGACCAGGGCTTGCATGGGCGGCCAGCGTCCGCGACGCTCGCTCGGGGCGTGAGTTGCAAGGCCGGGACGCTATCCGAAGGGATGACCGCCTGTCCAGAAGGGCAGTCCCCGCGGCTTGAGTTTCTCTGGTGCAGGACCCGGGGGTTCGGGGTATCATGCCGCGGTTCTTATGCCCGAGCCGGCACCGGGCCGCCGGGTCGCCATTGACATGTGCGATGCGAATTCCCTAGCGTGCCGACCGATGACCCTGCTCCCGAGGGTGCGCGAGTGCACCTGAGCCCATAAGGAACCCGTGCTGTCGAACGTCCACCGGGCAGATCCAGCGAAGGAACGCCAATGAGAATCCTCGTCACGGGTGGGGCCGGGTTCATCGGCTCCCACTTGTCGGAATCGCTCCTCGAGCGTGGACACGAAGTCTGGGCCCTGGATGACCTCTCCACCGGCCGGCTCGAGAACCTCCGCAGCTTCGAACGCCATCCGCGCTTTCGCTTCCTCGAAGGGAACGTCGTGGACCAGCCCATGGTCACGGGCCTGGTGGCTCAGTGCGACCGGGTGTTCCACCTGGCCGCGGCGGTGGGGGTGAAGTACGTCCTCGAGAACCCCCTGCGCTCGCTCATCACGAACATCCGCGGCACCGAGGTGGTGCTGGAGGCCTGCGCCGAGCACGGGCGCAAGGTGATGCTCTTCTCGAGCAGCGAGGTGTACGGGAAGGGCGTGACGGTGCCGTTCGGAGAGGACGACGACCGGCTGATGGGCTCGACCCACAAGCTGCGCTGGTCGTACGCCTGCGGGAAGGCGGTGGACGAGTGCCTGGCCATCGCGTACCACGAGCAGCGCCAGCTCCCGGTGGTGGTGGTGCGCTGCTTCAACACCTGCGGCCCGCGCCAGTCGGGCGCCTACGGCATGGTGATCCCGAACATGATCGCGCGCGCGCTGCGCGGCGAGCCGATCCTGGTGTTCGGCGACGGCCAGCAGTCCCGCTGCTTCTCCGGGGTGAGCGACGTGGTGCGCGGATCGCTGCTGCTGATGGACTGCCGCGAGGCCGAAGGCGAGATCTTCAACGTCGGCACGGACGAGGAGATCACGATCGGCGAGCTGGCCGAGCGCATCCGCCGCACCTGCGGGAGCGACTCCGAGATCGAGTGCGTGCCGTACGAGCAGGTCTATGGCAGCTCGTTCGAGGACATGCTCCGGCGCGTGCCCGACCTCGCCAAGATCCGGCGCTTCACCGGCTACGAGCCCGAGATCGGGCTCGACCAGCTGCTCGAGATCACCGTGCGCGACATGTGCGAGCAGATGAGACGCCCGGTTCCGGCGGGACTCGCCACGGCCTGACGAGCCGCCGGCGGCTTGGAGCGACGGGGATCGCATGCTGCCTGCGGCAGCGTTCGGCTTCGCGCTGCTCTTCGCTCTGGTCCTGACCCCGTTCGGGATCCGCGCCGCCTGGGCCGTCGGCTACCTCGACCACCCGGAAGCCCGCAAGCTCCACACCTCGGCCACCGCCCTGCTCGGCGGGGCGGTGGTGTTCGTGAGCGCACTCGCGGCCTGGTTCGGTGCCCACCTCGCGCGCCACGGCAATGCGCGCCACGAGGCGGTGTTCCTGCTCGCCGGCGCCGTGATCGTGCTGCTCCTGGGGATGTGGGACGACCGCTTCGGCATGCGGCCGGGAGTGAAGCTCTTCGGCCAGGCGGCCGCGGGGGCGGCGCTGCTCGCGTCGGGGCTGGTGCCCGACCTGGGCCTGCCGCCGGCGCTGAACCTGGGGCTGACCCTGGTGGCGCTGGTCGCGCTCATGAACGCGGTCAACTTCCTCGACAACATGAACGGGATGGTGG
>CAYHRW010000330.1:0-3013 GCA_964359105.1 uncultured bacterium | reverse complement strand
CCGGGCTGCGCCCCGGTGAAGCGCTCCGGCTCCGGTGCTGCGACGTGGACCTGGCCGATCGGATCCTCGCGATCTGGGACACCAAGTTCTTCAAGTCGCGGCTCGTCCCCATCGACGCGGATCTGTGCACGGCCCTCGAGACCTACTGGACTGTCCGGCAGCGGCTGCCGTTGCCGGATGAAACGCGCTCGGCGTTCTTCTGCACCCGCACGGGCCGCATGATCTCGCTCGCGAGGCTCGAGAGCATCTTCGTTCGGCTCCGCGAGCACGCTGGTATCCGACGGCCCTCCTCAGATCGCTGGCAACCGTGCCCGGCGTCAACTACTTTGACCCATCGGCGACAATTACTTCTCCCCATCGGGTTGTTCATCGGGCCAGGGGGTTATAGGGGGCCGGCAGGCCCCCTATCAGTGAGGGGCGAAGCCCCGGAATCTTCCCGCCGCTTGCGGCGGCACCTTCTTGCCGGCGTGGCCGCAGGCCGCGCTGAGCTCGCCCCCGAGGGGGCGACGACTGCCATACGTTGCCATATGTAACGATATATGGTCATTCTGCGGGGGTCGGTGGCGTCTCGGGGGTGGTTTGCCCGGCGTCGCGCTGACGACCGCCGCGGGCCTTGGCCTCCTCTTCGCGGATGCTGGGGCCGGTCAACTCCAGGACGATCGAGTGGTGGACGACGCGGTCGATGGCGCAGGCGGTGGTCATCGGGTCCTTGAAGATCCGGTCCCACTGCGAGAACACCAGATTGCTGGTGATGACGACGCTGCGCCGCTCGTAACGCTCGGCGAGGAAGGTGAACAGCACCTCCATCTCGAGGCGGTCCTGCTGGACGTAGCCGAGATCGTCGACGATCACGACGTCGAAGGCGTCGAGGCGGTGCAGCTCGCGCTCGAGGGCGAGGTCGCGCCGGGCGACCAGCAGGCGCTGCACGAGGCGGTACGCCGGGGTGAACAGCACGCTGATGCCGCGCTGCACCAGCTCGTGCCCGATGGCCGACGAGAGGTGCGACTTGCCGCGGCCGGGCAGCCCGAAGCACAGCAGGTTCTCGGCGCGCTCGACGAAGCTGCCGGTGCACAGCTCCGGGAGCTGACGACGCACCTTGGGCGTGAGGCGCGCCGGATTGAGGGTGCCCAGCGTCTTGTCGGCGGGCAGCTCGGAGGCGCGCTGCAGCCGCTCGACACGCCGCACGCGCCGCTCCTCGACCTCGCGCTCGCACAGGTGGCGCAGCCCCTGCTCCCAGCTCCACCCCTCGCGCAACGCGCGCTCCGAGACCTCCGCGTAGTGCGCCACGAACGCCGGGAGCTTGAGCGCGCGCAACATCATGACCAACGTCTGCACCTCGGCCGTCGGGGTCGTCGTCATCACGCCCCCTCCTGCGCCAGCAGCCCGTCGTAGCTGCTCAGGTCGACCACGAGCTCGCTCAGCTCCGGCAGCGCCGGCGCCGCGCTCGCCGCCTGCACACGCGCCTTGACCTGCGCGGCGTCGGGCACGCCGCCGGCTTCGAGCACCTGCTCGAGCGCCGCCTCGACCTCGCACTGCATCGTCGAGGCGGCCAGGTGCAGGATGCGCAGGTACTCGATGTCGGCTTGGCGCGCGCCCCGCGCCGCGCTCAGCGCGTCGTAGGCGCGCCGGAACACCACCGCCGGGAACAGCTCCTCGCGGTAGCGGTAGCGCGCGAACGCGCCGGGCTTTCGCACCAGCGACCAGATCACGTGCCGGTAGTCGATGCGGTGGCGGCTCTCGCCGCGCAGCCGCTCGACCTGCAGCTGCGGCGGCCCGCCGCCGTAGTAGACCTCCAGCCGCTCGTCATACACGTGCACGCGGACCTGCTCGCGCATGAGGCGCGAGGGCACCGAGTACACGCACCGCTTGACCCGGATCGTGCTCCACGTGCTCACCGGCACGTCGACCACCGTGTACTCGGGCATCCGCTCGGCCACCAGCGGCCGCATGGCCTCGAGGTCCTCACGCAGCCGCCGCGTGCGCAGCCGGTTGCCCTTCTCCAGCACGCCCCACAGCCATTCCTCGTACGCCTCGACGCTCGCGAAGTCGCGGCTGCGACGCAGCAGCAGGTGCTGCTTCAGGCGCCGTTTCAGCGCGCCGTTGAGCGCCTCGACGTCGCCGTTCTGCTCACTCTTTCCCACCCCGATCGTGCGCGCCTTCATCCCCAGGTGCGCGATGAACGCCGCGTACTCGGCGTTGAAGCCACGCTTGCCCGTCGACAGCTCGTGCGTCGCCGCCGTCGAGTTATCGGTCTGATGCCACTCGGGGATGCGCCCGAGCCGGAACACCGCCTGCTGCACCCCGCGTCGCAGCGCCGACATCGACTCCGACTGGCACACCGTCGCCCACTCCCAGTTCGAGTACGGCAGCACCGGGTGGCACATCATGTGGACGAACGCCTCGCCCCCGAGCGTGACCTCCAGCTCGGTCGCCCACGTGAAGTCCGTCTGCATCGCTTCGCCCGGCCGGTGCAGCTGCGCGAAGTACACCTCGCGCTCCGGGCCGTGCTGCGCCCGCCACTGCTTCACGCGCCGCTGAAACGTGCGCAGATGCCCAGGCTCGTAGCGCTCCGGATGGCGCTCGAGCAGATCCTCGAACAGCGCCTTGCCCTCCAGCTCCGGCGCCTCCTCCAGCCGCGCCACGATCTCCGGCCACTGCTCGGCGAACGGATCGTCGCGCGTGCGCCAGGTCCGCTCCGTCTTCATCTGCGACGGCATCTGCCCCGCTCGCGCGTACCGCCGCGCTGTCTTGCGGTCCATCCCGGCCTTCATCGCGGCCACGCCCGCGCGGCCGTCTTTGCTCATCTCCTCCATCAGCTTCCTCACCTGAGCGTCCGTGACCGGCACCCGACCTCCCTGGTTTTCCAAGATGTGTCAGGTGGTTGTACCGGCATGGGCGACTCGTCAGTGATGGGGAGATCTAATTGTCGTCAGTGGGGAGAAGTAATTGTCGCGCGGCATTGTGGCGCATGCAGGGACTGGCGCGAATGGCACTGCCGCAGATGCAACCGCTG
>CAYHRW010000329.1:0-3015 GCA_964359105.1 uncultured bacterium | reverse complement strand
CGCCGCTCTCCCGAGCGCGGGCGCGCGCGGCGGTCACCCCCGCGGCGGCGCCCGCCCGTCGCAGCGCATCCGCGGTCTTCTCCCCCACCGCGGCGGTGCGCAGGGCCGCGGGCAGCGGGCGCGCGCCGCGCGCCACGAGCAGCGCGGACACCGCGCGGGCGCTCGCCACCACCAGCCAGTCGAACGTCTCGAGCGCCGCGGCGGCGCGCGCGAGCGCCGCGGGGTCGGGTGCAGCCTCGGCGCGCAGCGCCGGGCAGAGCACCGGCTCGAGCCCGGCGCGGCGCAGCGCGGCGGACTGGGCGCCGTCCGCGTCCTCGTCGCGCGTCACCGCCACGCGCACCAGCATCCGCGACTCCATCACCGCGCCTCCGTCACCCGCGGCTGCTTCGCGAACGCGGCGAGGATCGTGCCGGCGCCCGCCGCGAGCAGGCGGCGGGCCGCCCCGGTGCCCGCGCTCGCCGCGTCCGCGGCCTCGACCCGCGCCCGCACCGCGGGGCCGCCATCCAGGTCGAACACGCCGGCCTCGAGCGCGACGCGCGCGCCGGAGGCGGTCGCGTGCGCGCCCACCGGCACCGAGCAGCCGCCGCCCAGGGCGTGGAGCAGGGCGCGCTCGGCTTCGACCGCCCGCCGCGCGTCCGCGTCGTCGAGCGCCCCGAGCCGGCGCACCAGCGCCGCGTCCGCGGCGCGCGCCTGCACCGCGAGCGCGCCCTGCGCGGGCGCCGGGAGCACGCGCGCCAGCGGGAAGACCTCGGTGATGTGCGCGGCCAACCCCAGCCGCTCGAGCCCGGCGCGCGCCAGCACCACCGCGTCCAGCTCGCGGCGCGCCACGCGCTCGAGGCGGGTGGGCACGTTGCCGCGCAGCGGGACGCACGCGAGGTCGGGGCGTAGCGCGCGCAGCTGCGCGGTGCGGCGCGCGCTCGAGGTGCCGACCCGGGCGCCCGCGGGCAGCCCGGCGAGCGTCAGGCGGTCGCGCCCGCACAGCGCGTCCTCGGCCGGGGCGCGCGGCGGCACCGCGGCCACGACCAGGTCCGGGCTCCCCTCGACCGGCAGGTCCTTGAAGCTGTGCACCGCCACGTCGATCTCGCCCGCCAGCAGCGCGCGCTCGAGCGTCGAGGTGAAGAAGCCCACGCCGTCCATGTGCTCGATCGGCACTTCGGGCAGCTCGTCGCCCGGGCTCGAGAGTTCCACGGTCTCGATCGCCAGGTCCGGGTCGAGCGCGTGCAGCAGCGCGACGACGTGGGCGGTCTGCCAGCGCGCCAGCGCGCTCGCCCGCGTGCCGAGCCTAAGCGCGCTCATGGCCGTCCGTCGCGCCGGGCCGGTGCAGGCAGCGCAGCCCGCACTGCTCGAAGGTCTCCTGCCCGCCGTCGCGCACCGCGGCGATCGGGATCGCGAGAAGGCGATCCACCAGGCGCCGGGTGAGCCGGTCGATGGCCTCCGGATCGCCGAGGCCCTCGCGCGCCGACCGCCGGAGCTCGGCGAGCCGGATCGCCTCGGCCCGCGAGCGCAGGTCCGCCACCAGCGGCCGGATCATCCGGTCCCGCGCCCACGCCCGCAGCTGCTCCAGCTCGCGCGCGATCACGGCCTCGACGCGCGGGATCTCGTGCTCGCGCAGCAGCCGGTTCTCGTGCACCAGCGCCTCGAGACCGAGCATGTCGTGGAGCGTCACGCCCGGCACCTCGCGCACCGCGGGGTCCACGGCGCGCGGCATCGAGACGTCGAGCAGGACGAGCGGGCGGCCGCCGCGGGCCGCCATCGCGACGCGCGCGTCCGCGGCCGCCAGCAGGAAGGCGGGCGCGTGCACGGCCACGATCACCGCGTCCACCTCGGCCAGCCGCGCGGGCAGTGCCCCGAGCGGACCGGGCTCGGCCTGCAGCGAGCCGGCGGCGGCCTCGGCGCGCTCGCGCGTGCGGTTCAGGATCACGAGCCGCCCGACGCCCTCGGCGCGCAGGTGCCGCGCGGCCTTGAGGCCGGTCTCGCCGATCCCGACGACCAGCACGCCGAGCCCGGGCAGCGGGGCTCCCATGCGCGCCAGCAGCTGCACGGCGGCCGAGGCGACCGAGAGCGCGCCGGCGCCGATCGAGGTCTCCGCGCGCGCGCAGCCGCCGCAGCGCGCCGCGGCCCGGAACACGCCGGCCACGAAGCCGTCCTCCGCTGCGGCCTCGAGCGCCTCGCGCACCTGGCCCAGGATCTCGGCCTCGCCGAGCAGGAGCGAATCGAGGCCGCAGGCCACGCGCAGGAGGTGGGAGGCGACCTGCTCGCCGCTCGCGCGCAGCACCATGCCCGGCCCGCCACCCGCTCCCACCGCCGCACGGAAGGCCTCCTCCGCCTCGCGGTCATCGTCCTCCCCGTGCGAGTGCCAGTAGAGCTCGACGCGGTTGCAGGTCGAGAGCACGACGGCGTCGATCCCGCGCCGCTCCAAGCGCAGCGACAGATCGGAGACGCGGGCCGGGTCGAGGGCGGCCCGCTCGAACCCGTCCATCGAGGCGTTCCCGTGGCTGACGGAGAGCAGGCGGAGGGCGCCCAGGCCGGTTCCCGGGAGGGACGGGACGCGGCGCGCGGGGTCGGACGGACTGAGGCCGGGACTCACGCATCCAAGATAAGCCCTGGCCGCAGGTCCGCGCCATTCGCAAGAGTGCGGAGCGCGGCTCCGTAGCACTACGGAAGAACCGCTACTCCCTCGGGTCCATCAGCCCCTCGCGGATC
Source organism: uncultured bacterium (assembly GCA_964359105.1). GTDB lineage: Bacteria > Eisenbacteria > RBG-16-71-46 > RBG-16-71-46 > RBG-16-71-46 > JACRPT01. Next base: position 312 of record CAYHRW010000329.1, on the reverse strand, counting down.
GCGAACTGCGTCAGCAGCGCCACCGACTTGAGGCCGAGCTTGCGCATGAGATTGGCGCGGTGCGTTTCCACGGTGCGCGTGCTGATGTCGAAGCGCGCGGCGATCTCCTTGGTCGAGAGTCCTGCGGCCACCGCCCGCAGCACCTCGCGCTCGCGCTCGGTGAGCAGGTCCACGGCGCGCGGCGGCGCGGAATGCGCGCGCAGCAGCTCCGTGAGCGCGCGCTGCACCGGCGGGCTGTAGTAGGCGCGGTTCGCCCGCACCGCCTCGATCGCCGCCACCAGGTCCTGCACCGCCGAGTCCTTGAGCAGGTAG
>CAYHRW010000328.1:0-3036 GCA_964359105.1 uncultured bacterium | reverse complement strand
ATGATGGCGCCCTTGTAGGCCATGAACACCTTGAACGAGGTGATGCCGTGCTCCTCGACCACCAGGCGCATCTCCTCGGCGGTGCGCTCACCCCAGCCGGTGATGGCCATGTGGCAGGTGTAGTCGGCCACCGACTTCTTCGCCCGGGCCTTCCACTCCTCGAGTCCCTCGAGCAGCGGCGTGCCGCGCGGCGGGATGCAGAAGTCCACGATGGTGGTGGTGCCGCCCGCCACGCCCGACGCGGTGCCGGCCTCGAAGTCGTCGGCCGAGACCGTGCCCATGAATCCCAGCGCCATGTGCACGTGCGGGTCCACGAGGCCCGGGAACACGAACCTCCCGGAGGCATCAATGACCTCGTCCTTCGCGTTCCGCTTCTCCAGGCTGGCGCCGATGGCGAGGACCTTCCCCTCGTCCACGTGTATGTCCGCGACGTAGCGGTCCGCCGCGGTCACGATCTCGCCGCTCTTGATCAGCAGTCCCATGATTCCCCCTCCTGCCGGCGACGACGCCGGAACGACGGTCCGGCGTCGCGCCGGAGCCGGGACGGTCAGCTCGCGCTGCTCTTCTTCCCCGTGCCCATACCCACCAGGCCGATGATCGCCACGATGCCGCCCACCACCATGATATTGACCGCGCCCTTGCGCTTCCCTTCCCGCTTCATGTTCTCGAACGGAGTGCTGAACGCGTTGCCGAGGTTGCTCAGTGCCCCGCTCAGGCTCTGGTCGTTCGTCTGCTGGAACTGCTTCGGCTGGTTCGAGGCGAACGAGTAGCCGCCCCACGCCAGAAGGACGATGCCCACGACCAGAAGGAACTGCGCCAGGCCCTTGCTCATGACTGCGGCCTCCTGCTCCCCGCGGGGAGCCTCCATGGTGAGCTGCACCGCACGCCTTCCCGATCACCGAGGTCGAACATGGAAGGCGCCTGAATCATCTTCCGAGATCCACCAGCTCGTCGTAAGTCTCGGGCCGCCGGTCGCGGTAGAACTGCCACACCCGGCGCACCTCCTCGATCATGTCCAGGTCCATCTCCGCGACCACCAGCGCGTCCTCGTTCTCGCCGGCCTGCGCGAGGAAGCTGCCGCGCGGGTCCACGAAGTAGGACGAGCCGTAGAACTTGCCGATGTTCCACGGCGCCTCGGTGCCGACGCGGTTGATGCAACCCATGAAGTAGCCGTTCGCCACCGCGTGCGCCGGCTGCTCGAGCTTCCACAGGTACTGCGAGAGCCCGGCCACCGTGGCGCTCGGGTTGAACACGATCTCCGCGCCGTTCAGCCCCAGCGCGCGCGCGCCCTCGGGGAAGTGGCGGTCGTAACAGATGTACACGCCGACCTTTGCGTAGCGCGTCTCGAACACCGGGTAGCCGAGGTTGCCGGGCTTGAAGAAGTACTTCTCCCAGAACCCCGAGGTGTGCGGGATGTGGTTCTTGCGGTACTTGCCGAGGTAGCTGCCGTCGGCATCGTAGACCGCGGCGGTGTTGTAGTAGACGCCGGGCAGGTCCCGCTCGTAGACCGGCACCACCACCGCCATCCTGTGCTTCGCCGCGAGCTTCGCCACCGCGTCGGTGGTCGGGCCCGGGACCGGCTCCGCCATGTCGTAGTAGCGCGGATCCTGGCTCGGGCAGAAGTACGGGCCGTTGAAGATCTCCTGCAGGCACAGCACCTGCACGCCCTTCCCGCCCGCCTCCTCGATGAGCGGCACGTGCTTGTCGAACATCGCCTGTTTGACCTTCGCGACCGGCGCGGAGGCGTCGTTGATCGGATTCGAGCACTGGATCAGACCGCCGATGAGCCTTCTCGGCATGAAGCATCCCTCCTCAGGGCAGGACCAGCAGCGCGCGTGCGGCATCCGCGCCGCCCGCGCTCAAGCGGCAGAAGTACACGCCGGCGCGCACCCCGGCGGCGTCCCAGCCGACGGCGCGCGGACCGGCCGCCAGCGGGCCATCCAGCAGCGTGCCGACCCGCCGGCCGGTCACATCGTACACCGCGAGCGTCGCCCACGCCGGGCGGGACAGCGTGAACGCGACACGCACCCGGCCGCGCGTCGGGTTCGGTGCCGGCGCGCCGAGCGACAGCCCGGGCGGAGCCGCCGGCGGTCCGGTCCCCGCGGTGTGGCTCGCGCAGCCGGCGGCCCTGATGCTGTCGAGCGCGGCGGCCATGCCGGGCTGCGAGAAGTACGCCTCGTCCCATTTCCACATGAGCAGAGTCCGCGCGGCGGGCTCGCGCGCCATGGCGCACCCGTAGCTCTGGACCTCCGCCGGCGTGAGTGGCCGGCCCTGTGGCCCGCCGCTTAACACGTTCAGGCTGAAGAAGGTCTGGAGCCCGTCGCCCGTCGCGAGCGCCATCTCGCCCTGCACCCACGCGTCCACGTCCCCGCGCTTCACGGTGTACTGGGGCTGGGCGTACTCCAGGTGCTGGTACGGCGCGCCCGCCGCAAGGTAGGCATGGGGCGAGCCCACGCCCACGGTCAGCAGCGGCCAGTACTGCCTGCTGGTCGCGGCGGCCGAGTCGATGGTGGCGGGCGCCACCTGATGCCCGCCCCAATTCGTCGGGTCGTGCGGCTCGTCGAACAGGGTGTGGCCGATCAGCGTGCCGTCCAGGATCCACGGCGTGAAGTCTAAGCCCTGGAAGCGCCCCAGGCGCTGCTGGAATCGCTCGAGGCTGAACGAGCTGTCCGGGTTCTGGAACAGCGTGCGGCTGCCGGCCAGCGTGACCACCACGCGCAGCCCGGCCACGCGCACCGAATCGAGCAGGTGGCGCGCCTCGGAGGTGTCGCGTGGACTGCGGAACGCCCCTGAGAACGTCGTCCCCGCCGACTCGATGGGCATGTGGAACGGGCCGGCAGGCAGGCAGGAAACCGCCGCGAGGACGTTCCCGGCCCGGCCGAGGGACAGGAGCAGCGTGACGACCAGCAGCCTCATGCGTGTGCCCCGCGCCGCGCCCGCTCAGAACCAGCGGCTGATGGTGACCTTCTTGTCGGTGTAGAACTCCACCGCGTCGCGGCCGTGCGCCTTGAGGTCGCCGTAGAACGAGCCCTTGGC
>CAYHRW010000327.1:0-3050 GCA_964359105.1 uncultured bacterium | reverse complement strand
CGCCCCCTGCCGCCACGTCGCCCGGCGTCGCGGGCGCGACGGCGGGCGATGGCCCGTGGACACCGCGGCGCACCGGCGCGGGCAGGCGCCGCGGCTTGCGCCGGGGCACGGCGCGTGCTGGGGGGCGGGCGGACATCGGCGGCGGGCTCCGGCGGGCGGCGCGACGCGGGCCGCGCGGGATTCGGGACCGGGAGGTGGTGGTGTGGTGGGGGGCCCCCGGGGTCCCTCCTCGGCCAGTCGCGGATCGGGTTCGCGCCGGCGGCCGGCAGCTCGTCCGCGCTAGGAGGAGCCGCCGGGGGGATCGCCGTGTCCGCCGCCGGGCGGCCGGCGGCCGTCCGCCGGGTCGGTCGCAGAAGCGCCGTTCCGCGCGCGGCCCACGCGCTCGAACGCCTCGAAGGTCGCGAACAGCGCCGCGGCCAGCGCCAACCCCAGCAGCACGGCGGCGCGGCGTGGCAGCGCGGACAGCGCCACGGCGGCGCCGGCGAAGGCTAGGCACAGCGCCCACAGCACGAACAGCGCGCCGCGCGGCGAGAGCCCCAGACGCAGCAGCCGGTGGTGGACGTGCTCCGAGTCCGCGCGGAAGACGTGGCGCCCGGAGAGCAGCCGGCGCATGAACGCGAGCACGCCGTCGGCGATCGGCACGCCCATCGCGACGATCGGGAAGAGCAGCGTCACGGCCGCGGTGCCCTTGCGGTTCTCGAGCAGCGACACCGCGGCGAGCGTGAGCCCCAGGAAGTGGCTGCCGGTGTCGCCCATGAACACGCGCGCGGGCGGGAAGTTGTAGCGCAGGAAGCCGAGCGTCGCGCCGATCAGCAGCGAGGCGATGAACATCACGTAGAAGTCGGCGTGCGTGCGCGCCGTCCACCACAGCGCGGCCGAGGCGATCAGCACCGCGCCCGAGGCCAGCCCGTCGAGCCCGTCGATCAGGTTGATGGCGTTCACCACCACCAGCACCCAGGCCACGGTGAGCGGACCGGAGAGCGCGCCGGACGCGAACGGCTCGCCGAACGGGTTGGTGATCACCGGGACGCCGTAGCCGAAGTGCACCAGCACCAGCGCCGCGCACGCCTGCACGCCGAGCTTCGCCCACGGCCCCGCGCCGCGCACGTCGTCCACCATGCCGAGCGCCAGCATCGGGAGGGCGGCGAGCGTGAGTCCGAGCAGCGGGCGCACGTCGAGGTCGCGCGCCGGCCCCGGCAGCGCGCGCGCCGCCCACGCCAGGCCCAGCACCGCGACCGCCAGCGCCAGCCCGCCCATGGTGGGGACCGGCTGGCGGTGGATGCGGCGCGGCCCGGGCAGGTCGAGCGCGCCCCAGCGCCGCGCCAGCGCCATCACCAGCGGCGTGGCGAGCAGCGTCGCCGCGAGCGCGGCGAGTGCGAGGGAGAGCGAGTAGGGCATCAGCGCGCTCCGCGGGCGGCGCGCGCGCTCGCGATGCACGGAGCCGGGGGCCGCCGCATCAGCGCAGCCGCAGCGCGTTCGCGGCCATCATGAGGCCCGCGCGCAGGAGGATGAACGCATCGGCGAAGAACGAGAGCACCGGATGGGTCGGATGGTGCTTGTGGAAGTAGTGGATCATGCCGAGATGGCGCGCGTAGATCACGCGCGCGGCGACCCGCGACCGGCTGGCGCCGATGTGGTGGACCACCACCGCGTCGGGCACGTAGGCGACCGCCCAGCCGGCGAGCTTCATGCGACGGCACCAGTCCACGTCCTCGTTGAACATGAAGAAGCGCTCGTCCATGCCGCCGACCCGGGCGATCGCCTCGCGCCGCACCATCATGCAGGCGCCCGAGACCCAGTCCACCTCGCGCGCCGAGGCGTGATCCCAGTCGGTGAGCAGGTAGCGCCGCGAGAACCGGTTGCGCGGGAACAGCCGGGTGAGCAGCGAGTAGCGGTTGAACAGGAACGTGAGCTGGTCGGGGAAGGAGCGCGCCGAGTACTCGAGCGTGCCGTCGGAGTTGAGCACCTTCGGTCCCACCACCGCGGTGCGCGGGTGCGCGCGCAGGTGGCCGAGCATGGCGGCGAGCGCGCCGGGGCGCACGTCGCAGTCGGGGTTCATCGCCATCACGAACGGCGCGGTGGTGACCGCGAGGCCCTGGTTCACGGCGCGCGCGTAGCCCAGGTTCGCACCGTTCACGAGCACGCGGACCCTGGGCCAGAGCCGGGCCAGCGCCTCCGGCGTGCCGTCGTGCGAGTCGTTGTCCACCACCACGGTCTCGACGGCGAGATCCCCCGCGCCGGCGGCGAGTGAGGCGAGGCACTCGAGCACCTGGTCGCGCGACTTGTAGTTGACGATGACGACGGCGAGGTCCATGCGGGTGAGGACCCGGGACGAGGGCGGGAGGGTGGGCTCGAGCGCGGCGATTGTAGCATCGGCCTCGCGCGCGGCGGAAGCGCGGGGTAGGATGGCGCGGTCGCGCCGCGCCCCGGCCGCGTTCGCAGCAGAGATGTCGTGAATCGACTGGGCGCAAGGAGGCTCCGTGCACCTCTCCATCCCGAAGTCGGGCGAGCGCAGCGCCCTGGCGTTGGCGCTCTGCTGCGCTTTCGCTCTCGCCGGCTGCGCCGCGCTTCATCCGCGGCCACGCCCGGAGCCGCCGCACGTCCCGATCGAGTCGCGCCCCACGCCGCCACCGCCGGCCGACACCGTGCGCGCCGCGCCACAGCCGTCGCCGCCGGCCGCGCTCCCCAGGCCCACGCTGCTCGAGCTGGCGGTGGGCGACACTTCCGCCGCCGGAGCGATGCTGCGCCGCTGCGCGGGACGCCGCCTGCTGCCCGAACAGGAGAGCACCTGGGACGCCACCGCGAGCCTGCTCGTCCAGGCGCGCGTGGCACTGCTGCGCGGCGATGTGGCGCGCGGCCGTTCGCTCGCGCGCGACGCGAAGCAGCTCGCGAGCTCTCTGGGGTGTCGCTGATGCGCACGCGGGAGCTGGCGTCGTCGCCCGGCTGTCGGTAAGCGACGCGCCCGTTCAGGGCGCGGACTCCGCATCCTCCGGCGACTCGAGCGCACGGCCCAGCGCCGGTTCAAGCCAGGCGCGGATCTTCGCCACGTG
>CAYHRW010000326.1:0-3051 GCA_964359105.1 uncultured bacterium | reverse complement strand
CTACGGCGTCAACCTACGGTTGGACCCGGATAAGCCCCTAATCGGACAGACGTTTCCGGCCTGAGTGCGGCGCCTGGAGTCGCGATTGTTCAGGCCGTGAGGTCGGGGCGGCCAAGAGGGCTCGCGCTCGGTGCAATGGCGCGCTGAAGGTGACGGGAAGGGCTTTGCGTGCGTTTGAGGTGGGATGGCCGGCCCGCGTTTCGTTGGGGCACGAGGGGTGCCGGCCGCCAATGGATTGAACAATTACGACCTTCTCGCCATGATAGTCGTAAATGTTCACAACAGCCGTTGACGCTCACCGTGTCCGACTGGAGAAGGTCTTCGAGCGCAAGGACGTCGCGCGGCTCCCGGAGCTGCGCAGAGCCCTGGGCGTGCGGTCGCGAACCACGGTCTTCTTCGCCCTGAAGGCGGCAGGCTACTGCACGAGCTACAGCCACGCTGGCGGCTACTACACGCTGCGCCGCATCCCGAAGTTCGACGAGCACGGGCTGTGGTTCCGCGGCGAGGTCCGCTTCTCGAAGCACGGCACCCTGCGCGCCACGATCGTCGTGCTCGTGTGCGAGGCGCCTGCCGGCCGGACGCACGACGAGCTGGAGGAGGTCCTGGGCCTGCGCGTGCACGACACGCTGCGCAGCCTCGTCGAGGCGCACGCGCTGGGACGCGAGCCGGTGCAGTCGGTGTACGTGTACCTCGACCCGGACGCCGAGCGGGCCGCAGCGCAGCTCGAAAAGCGACGCCGCAAGCTGCCGGCGCCGGTGCAGGAGGCTGTGCCGATCGCGGGGGGGACGTTGGACGCACCGCGCATCATCGAGATCCTGCTCGCGGTGGTGCACGCGCCCCGGGCGGATGCGCGCGCCATCGCCGCACGCCTGCGCACTGCCGGCAGCACCGTGGGCGACGAGCAGGTCGAAGCGGTGTTCGCGCGGTACGACCTGGGAAAAAAAACGGCGCGCTCCCGCTCGCGGCCCTCGCGGCGCTGAGGCAGAACCTCGCCGCCGTGGCGCAGCAGGGCCGCGCGCAGCTGCTCGCCGCCGCGGGGATCCTGGTGCAGTCGGCCCCGGAGGGCGCCGGCGCCGCACCCTGCCCCCAGTGCGGCGGACCGATGCGGGTCCGCAAGACCCTACGTCGTCCCGGGCAGACGCTCGCCCACGGTCTGTTTCGCGCCTGCGAGACGGTACGCGTGTGCGCCCGGGGTTGCACCCGGAAGGTGACGGCCGTCGGCGGGAAAACGAAGGCCATCGCGGTCACCCGGCGCTCCGAGACCCTGGCGCAGATCCTGCTGCCCCGTCGTGCCGTCGGCTACGACGTCATGGCCTTCGTCGGCCGCCAGCGCTTCGTCGAGCATCGCCAACGGGAGGAGATCCAAGGCGCCCTCAAGGCAAACTTTGGCCTCGCACTGTCGACGGGGCAGTTGAGCACGCTGGCGCACGACTTCCTGGTCTACCTGGAGGCGTTGCACCACCGGCGCGCGCCCGAGCTGCGCGCAGCCCTCGAAGAGGACGGCGGCTGGCCCATGCACATCGACGCCACGGGCGAGGATGGTCAAGGCACCCTGCTGGCGGTCTACGCCGGCTGGCGCGGCTGGGTCCTCGGGAGCTGGAAGATCCCGACCGAGCGCGCCGACGCCATTCTGCCCCGCCTGCGCGAAGTGGCCGACCGCTTCGGAAACCCGTGCGCCATCATGCGCGACCTGGGCCGCGCCATGATCGAGGCCAGCCGCGACTTCGTGGCCCATCGCGGGCTGCAGATCCCCGTGCTCGGGTGCCACTTCCACTTCCTCAAGGACGTCGGCAAGGACCTCCTCGAAGCGGGGCACGACCAGTTGCGCGCGCAGCTCCGCCGCTTCAACGTGCGGGGCCATCTGCGCGCCCTGGCTCGCGACCTGGGCCGCCAGCTCGGCACGGACATCGAGACGGCCCGCAGCCGGCTGGAACGCTGGCTGGCCGAGGGCGCGCAGGGGCATGCACTTCCCGACGGCCCGCTCGGGATAGCCGTCGTACGCGCGCTGGCCCAATGGATCCTCGACTACCCGACGGACGGCAACGACGAAGGCTTCCCCTTCGATCTGCCGTACCTGGACCTCTTGCGTCGCTGCAGCACGGCGTTGCGCGCCGTCGAGGCGTTTCTTTGCACCCCCCACCCGGACGACAAGGTCCGCAAACTGCTCGAGCGGCTGCACCGCATCGTCGAGCCCGTGCGCAGTCAGGTGCCCTTCCAGCACCTGGCCACCGTGCTGGGCACCCGGGCGCGGCTCTTCGCCGAACTCCGTCAGGCCCTGCGCCTCCGCGTCAAGGGCACTGCGGACGACTCCTCCGCGGTGGCGCTCGCCAGCGCCAACACCCTCGGCAAGCTGCGGGATGTCCAACGCGCCGTCGAGGACTTGGCCGCTTCGCTGCGCGAGCGCCGCCCTGAACGCGGACCGGCTCAGGACACGCGGCAGGCCATCGACCTCGTCCTCACGCACCTCGATCGCCACGGCCCCTCGCTGTGGGGACACGCTATCGCCCTGCCCGACGCGGTCGGCGGCGGCACCCGCCTTGTCGCCCGCAGCAACCTCCTGCTCGAAGCCTTCTTCCACCGCGTCAAACACGGCGAGCGCCGCCGCTCCGGCCGCAAGACGTTGACCCAGGATCTGGAGAACCTGCCCGGTGCTGCCCTCCTGGCGACCAACCTCACCAAGCCTGACTACGTCGAAAAGGTGTGCGGCGACCTCGACCAGCTTCCCATCGCCTTCGCCCGCCTCGACGCCGACGACCGCCGCGTCGCGCTACCCGTCCGCACTCAGGCCGACCCTCAGAGGCCCCACGACGTGGTCAGCGCTTCTCTACCCGCCGCCGACCGCCACATCATCCGCTCCGACGGCCTCCACAACCGCCTGCTCGCGGCAGCCACAAGCCGCGCGCCTCGCCGCCTGCCCACCGGAAAACCACGCGCCGCAACCGTAGGCTGACGCCGTAGGTAGATTCGGATCCCACGACCGCAGGGTCCACGTCATCGTCCATTGCTGCGGTATGCCGAAGTACGTGGGGTGAGATGTGTTTTCTTTGTAGA
>CAYHRW010000325.1:0-3058 GCA_964359105.1 uncultured bacterium | reverse complement strand
CAGGAAGCGCGCATGGAGTCGCTGTTCACCGCGCGCGTCGCCTCGCAGCGCGAGCGCGAGCTGGCGCAGGCCGAACGCAGGAACGCCGAATCCGAGCACGCGCAGGCGGCCGCGGCCGAAGCGCAGTGGGCCTCGGGCAGCGCCATCCCCGCCCCGTTCGCGGGCGTGGTGGTGCGCCGGCGCGTGGACGAGGGCGCCACGGTAGCCCCTGGCGCGCCGCTCCTCGACCTGCGCACGGACGCTGCCGGCGAGGTCGAGGTGCCGCTGCCCGAGAGCGCGGTCGAAGCGGCGCAGGGCGCTCGCGCGTTCGTGCAGGCGGGCGACGGGGCGTGGCGCGAAGCGAAGCTCGCGCGGCTCGACGGCATGACCGACTACGCGACCCGCACCCGCACCGCGCACCTGGTGCCGCTCGCAGGGTCGGCGCTCGAGCCCGGCGCCTTCGCGCGCGCCCGCTTCGAGGTCACGACGCACGCTCAGGGGAGGACCGCTGCTACCGCACCACGCCACGACGACGGGTCCTCCCCATCATCCCGGGCACTGCTCGTCCCCGCGCGGAGCCTCGTCCACCGCGGCGCGCTCGCGGGGGTGTTCGTGATCCGCGACGGCGTGGCCGTGCTGCGCTGGCTGAGGCTGGGGCGTGCGAGCGGCGACTCGGTCGAGGTGCTCGCGGGCCTGTGGCCGGGCGAGCAGGTGGCGCTCGCGCCGGACGCGCTGTCCGACGGGCGCAGGGTCCGGGTCGAGCGATGACGTCGCGGCTCTCCACCACCGGGAACGCAGGCCGCATCGCCGGCGCCTTCCTCCACTCGCGGCTCACCCCGCTCATGGTGGTGAGCTCGGTGCTGCTCGGCCTGCTCGCGCTCGCCACGCTGCCGCGCGAGGAGGAACCGCAGATCAAGGTGCCGATGGTGGACATCACGCTGGCCTGGCCGGGCCAGCCGGTCGGCCAGGTCGAGCGCCAGCTCACCACCCCGGTGGAGCGCCGGCTGTGGCAGATCCCCGGGCTCGAGTATCTCTACTCCACCTCGCGCGACGACGGCGCGCTGCTGATCGCGCGCTTCACGGTCGGCATGGATCCCGACCAGGCGCTCACCCGCGTGCGCACCCGGCTCGGCGAGGCCGAGAGCGAGCTGCCGCCGGGAGCGGCGGTCGCATCGGTGGCGCCGCGCTCGATTGACGACGTGCCGGTGCTGGCGCTCACGCTCTCGGCGCCGCGGCGCCCCGACATGGACCAGAGCGACCTCAGGCGCGTGGCCGCCGAGCTGGCGCTCGAGCTGCGCAAGGCGCCTGGTGTCGCGCGGGTGCGCATCCTGGGTGGCGAGCCGCGCACCGTGACCATCGCGCCCGACCCCGGGCGCATGAGCGCCGCGGGCCTCACGCTCGACGACCTGACGCGCGGGTTGGCGGGCGCCGGGCTCTCGCTGCCGGCCGGCGACCTGACCACGGGCGGCGTGCGCCACGAGCTGCGCGTCGAGTCGCCACTGCGCTCCGCCGACGAGGTGCGCGCGCTGGCGCTGGCCGCGCGCGACGGGCGGGCGGTGCGGCTCTCCGAGGTCGCTGCCGTCACGGATGGCCCCGGCGAGCGCACCCAGTACGTGTTCCTCGGCGACAGGAGCGGCGCGCTGGCGCCCGCCGTGACGCTCGAGGTCTCGAAGCGCCCGGGTGTGAACGCCACCGACCTCACGCGCTTCCTCCACCGCCGCGTCGCGGAGCTGAAGCCGGCGCTGCTGGGCGGCATCGCGGTCACCACCACGCGCGACTACGGCGAGACCGCGAAGCACAAGTCCGACGACCTGATGTTCCACCTGCTGCTCGCCATGCTCTCGGTGATCGCGCTGATCGCGCTGGCGCTGGGCCGGCGCGAGGCGGTGGTGGTGGCGGTCGCCATCCCGGTGACGCTCGCGCTCACGCTCTTCCTCTACCGCTTCCTCGGCTACACGCTCAACCGCGTGACGCTGTTCGCGCTCATCTTCTCGATCGGCATCCTAGTGGACGACGCCATCGTGGTGGTCGAGAACATCGCGCGCCACTTCGGCATGAAGGACGACCGCGCGGTGGACCGCCGCGTGGTCGAGGCGGTGGACGAGGTCGGCAACCCCACGGTGCTCGCCACGATCACGGTGATCGCGGCGATCCTGCCGCTCGCGTTCGTGGGCGGGCTGATGGGCCCGTACATGAAACCGATCCCGATCGGCGCCTCGCTCGCCATGCTGTTCTCGCTCGCGGTGGCGTTCATCGTCTCACCGTGGGCGGCACGGCGCGTGTTGAAGTCGAAGAGCGTACACGTCGCGCGGGAAGGACGCCTCGACCGGCTCTACCGCCGGATCATGGGCAACCTGCTCGGGCGCCCGCCGTGGCGGCGCTGGTTCTTCGCGGGGGTGGCGCTGCTGCTCGCGGGCGCGATGAGCCTGGTCGCGTTCCGCGTCGTCACCGTGAAGATGCTGCCGTTCGACAACAAGAGCGAGTTCGAGGTGCTCCTGGATCTGCCGCCCGGCGCGCCGCTCGAGACCACGCTGGCGGCGGCAGGGGACGTGAGCCGCGCGCTCGCGGGCGAGCCGGAGGTGGTGCACACGCTGGTCTACGCCGGGCTCGGCGCGCCGGTCACGTTCAACGGGCTGGTGCGCCACTACGACTTCCGCGCCGATCCGCGCTTCGCCGAGGTCCAGGTGAACCTGGTGCCGGCCGAGGAGCGCCGGAGCCAGAGCCACGCCATCGCGAAACGGGTGCGTCCCGCGCTCGAGCGGATCGCCGCGCGCCACGGCGCTCGCGTCAAGGTGGTCGAGGTGCCGCCCGGGCCGCCGGTGCTCTCGACGCTGGTGGCCGAGGTCTACGGTCCCGACCTGGGCGGCCAGCGCGCGTTCGCGCGCCGCGTGTGGGACGTGTTCCGGAAGGCGCCCGGCGTGGTGGACACGGATCTGCTCCTCACCGAGGGCCAGCCGCGCACGCGCTTCATGGTGGACCGCGACCGCGCCGCGCTCGCGGGGGTCGCTCCCGCCGAGGCCGCAAGCGCGGCGTCCGCGCTCTACGGCGGGCGCACGGTGGGCGTGCTGCGCGCGCCCGA
>CAYHRW010000324.1:0-3081 GCA_964359105.1 uncultured bacterium | reverse complement strand
TCCACTGCGTGCTGTGGCCCGCGCTGCTGCTCGCCGCCGGCGTGCCGCTGCCGCGCCAGGTCTACATCCACGGCTTCATCTACGCGCGCGGCGAGCGGCTCTCGAAGTCGCTCGGCAACCTGGTGGACCCGGTGGCGCTGGCCGAGCAGTTCGGCGCCGACGAGCTGCGCTTCTACCTCATCAACGCCATCCCCACCGGCCGCGACGGCGAGTTCACGCTCAAGCAGTTCGTCGAGCACTGCAACACGCACCTCGCGAACGGGGTCGGCAACCTGGCGAGCCGCACGCTCAAGATCGTGCACACGCACTTCGAAGGTCGCACGCCCGCCGAGTGGGCGCCGGACGCGTTCCAGGACGCCGCGGCGCGCGAGGGGCTCGAGGCGCTGATCGCGGCCGCCGGTGAGGCGGCGGAGGAGGTGCCGCGCGCCTTCGAGGAGCTCAGGCTCCACGACGCGCTGGCGGCCGCGTGGCAGCCGGTGGTGCGCGCCGACGAGTTCATCGAGCGCGTGAAGCCCTGGGCCCTGGTCAAGGATCCCGCGCGCCGCGCCGAGGTCGGCACCGCCATGAACGCGGTGCTCGAGACCCTGCGGCTGGTGGCGATCTGGGCGTGGCCCGCGATCCCGACGAAGAGCGAGGCGCTGTGGGCGATGCTCGGGTTGCAGGGCTCGCCGGCCGCGACCCGCGGCGAGGAGGCGAAGCCGCGCTTCGGCGCGCCGCCCGCGCGCGCGGTGGGCGAGCAGCAGAGCCTGTTCCCGCGGCTGAAGCTCCCGGCCGAGGCAGCGGCCGGGGCACCCGCATCGTCGGGCTGACGCCGCGGCACGCCGGATGATCGACACCCACTGCCACCTCGCGGACCGGCGCTTCGACAAGGACCGCGAGCTGGTCCTGGACCGCGCGCGCCACGCCGGTGTGGCGCACCTGGTCGAGATCGCCTACGCGCCCGCCATCGTCGAGCGGGCACACGCCATCGCCGCGCTCCACCCCTGGGTCTCGATCTGCGTCGGCGTGCATCCGAGTGAAGCGGGCCGGGTGCCCGACGCCTACCTCGACACGCTGCGCGACCACGCGCGGCACCCGCGCGTGGTGGCGATCGGCGAGACCGGCCTCGACTTCTACCGCCACCCGCCTTCGGCGGGTACCCGGGCGCCGCGCGCCGACCAGGAGCGCTGGTTCCGCGCGCAGGTGGGGCTCGCGGGCGAACTGGGACTGCCGCTCGTCATCCACCAGAGGAGCGCGCTCGAGGAGACGCTCGCCATCCTCGAGGAGATGCGCCCCGCCGCGGGTGGCGTGCTCCACTGCTTCGACGACGGCCCGGCGGTGGTGGAGCGGGCGCGCGCGCTGGGCTTCAAGCTCGGCCTCGGCGGCTGCCTCACCTACGGGCACGCCGCGCTCGACCAGGCGGTGGGCACGGCGCCCGCGGACATGCTGATGCTCGAGACCGACTCGCCCTACCTGGAGCCCGAGCCGCGCTCGCTCCGGCGCAACGAGCCCGGGCTGCTCGCGCGCGTGCTGCCGAAGCTGTGCGCGCTGCGCGGCTGGACGCCCGAGGAGGCCGACCGCTTCACCACCGCGAACGCCCGCGAGCTGTTCCGGCTGCCCGCGGGCGCGTAGCGTCCCTCGGCCGGACCGAGCCTGTAATCCCTCGCTGCGCGGCAACCTCAGGCGCTATCATGCCGGCCAGACGCCGTCCGGCTCTTTCGGCGAGCGCATGCTCACGCTGGAGTACTCCGTCGCGTTACGGTAGCGCGGCGCTCGGAGGAGACCCCATGTCCGCCGTCACCACCGTCCTCCCCTCTTCCCGCCGCGTGCGGCTGCGCGCCGCGCTCGCGTCCCTCGCGCTCGCGCTGCTCGCCGGCTGCGCCTGGATCCCGTTCCTCCAGGTCTCGCGCTTCGACCCCGCGACCGAGCAGAACCTCGCCGAGCTCAGGCCCGCCGTGAGCGCGGCGTACGCCGGCTTCGCGCAGGACCCGCTCGACACCACCGCGCTCGCTTCCGTGCGCGGGCGTCTCGACGACGCGCTCGCGCACGAGCGGACGAAGGGCGAAGCGAACCGGCGGACCACGCGCCAGCTCGAGCTGATCCTCGCCACCTTCGACCGCGACCTCGCGAGCCGCAGGGGCGGGCCGCCGTGGTCGGCCGCTGCCGTGGCGAACGCGCGCGAGAACCTGGAGGAGGCTTTCGACATCGCGCTCCGCACCGAGCGCGCCAAGCGGAGGTAGCGAATGGCCGGCGGCTGGAAGGAGTGGCTGGACGAGCGGATCACCGCGGGGAAGAAGATCGCGCGGGACGAGATCGTGGACCTGGTCGCCTCCGCGAAGCAGGACTCGAACGAGTTCCTGCGCCGCCAGGGCAGGAAGCTCGAGCGTTACCTCGGCCAGCTCGCGGCGGGCGAGATCACGGTGGACGAGTTCAAGACGCTGGTGCGCCAGCTCCGCACCCTCATCGAGCTGGAGGCCGAGGAGATGGGCACGCGCGCCGCGGTGCGGGCGCAGCAGCTGGCGGAGGACATCACGCGGCTCATCCTGGGACAGTTGCTGCGGAGGCTGTAGCCGGGACGATTCGTGGCGCGCGTCGCGCTCCGGCCCGCATGCCCGCCGCGCCTCGAGTGACGGCCGCCGCGCCCGCTCAAGCCCGCCGCGCGCGCGGCCGAAAACCGGGGGACATGCCCGCCTTCCTCACGCCCGCGGCCGCCGTCGCCGCCCTGCTCGTCCTGGCCGCCTCGCTCGGCGCCGCCGCGCTGGTGGTGCGCGCGGTGCACCGCGGGGAGCGCGCCCGCGCCCGCCGCGAGCTGACCGATCTCACCGGTCACCTCGCCGCGCTCCTCGCGGGCCACGCCGCGCCCGCGAACGTCGCCGCCGTCGCGGCCGGCGCCGACCCGGTGGTGTTCTGGACCGCGCTCGAAGGCCTGGCGGCGACGCGCCGCCAGTGGCGCACGCTCTCGCGCGCGCTGGCGCGCTGCCCGCAGCCGAAGGCCGAGCGCGCGGCGCTGCGCGACGATTCCCCGTGGCGACGGGAGCTGGCCGCGCGCCGGCTGGCGCTGCTCGACGCGCGTGCCACCCGGCGCGCGCTGCGGGCCGCCCT
>CAYHRW010000323.1:0-3083 GCA_964359105.1 uncultured bacterium | reverse complement strand
CGGGCTTCCGCAAGCTCCGGAACCTGCGCGGCGGCATCGAGGCCTGGTCGCGCGACGTGGACCCCGGCGTGCCGCGGTACTGAGCGCCGCGGGAGCACCTGGCCCGCGCCGCGTCCGGCCAGAGATCGCTCGGGATCCCTCCGGTGTTGCGCAACTCGTGTATCATGAGCGCCCATGCGCGCGATCCCCCATCGCGGGATGCGACCCGAGGCCGCGGCGGTGTGCTCTCGCATCGCCATCCTCGTCTCGTTGTTCCTCGCGCTGGACGCGTTCCTGGCCGGCGCCGTTCGTGGCGAGATCACGTTCCGTCATCGCCTCGTGGATCGTTTTCCCATCGAGGGCGATTCCTCGGCCTCCAGCCTGGTGGCCGATCTCGACGGCGATGGCGTCGACGATCTTGTGCGCTCGGCTCCCGGTCGCGCGCTGTGCGAGTCCTTTGCCGGCGGCGAGCGTCGCGTGCTCGACGACGTCACCCTCGACTCCGCGGCCGTGGTGACCACGCTCGGTGACGTCACCGGGGACGGACGTGCCGACCTGCTGAGCGTGTACCAGCGGGGCGGGGCGTACTGGGTGTCCTGCCGGGACCTGCGCTCGCCCCGCGGCGCGCCGCTTTACACGCTCGGTCCGTTCCTCGAGCGCTGCCGCGAGATGAGCAAGATGAGGGCGAAGGGTTCGGTGCACGCCTTCGAGCCCTTCGACCTGAACGCCGACGGGCGTCCCGAGCTGCTGGTCGGGGTCGATCCCTTCGTGCCCGGCGTCGAGCCGCGCCATCTCGTCTGCTACGACGGTCCCACCGGCCGGGAGCTGTGGCGTCGCGATTCCGCGAGCCCCGTCACCACGGTGCAGTGGCTCGACCGACGCGATGGCGATGGCCGCGATCTCATCCTGACCTCCTATGGACCATCGAACGGATTCCGCGTGGGCGATGAGACCGACGATACGTCGTACGTCGCGTGTGTCGAGCCGTCCGGTCGCACGCGGTGGTCCCGCGCCATGGCGGGGCGCTTCAGCGGGGCGTGGGTGTGTCTGGCGGATGTGGACGGCGGCGGCGAGCGGGAGATCGTGGCGACCACCTCGGCGCCCGGTGACACCGGCGCCGGCGAGGTACCCCGCATCCTCGTGCTCGACCGCCACGACGGGAGGATCCTGAGAGCGGCGCGCGTGCCGTCGTTCCTCCGCGGCTTCAGCACCGCCGACCTGGACGGGGATGGTGCGCCCGAGATCCTCTCCTTGGGGCAGGACCAGATCCTCTACTGCTTCGACCGTCACCTTCAGTTGCTCTGGAAGAGCCAGGAGCGGGCGTTCTCGGGAATCGTGGGGATCGGTGACCTCTCCGGGGGCGGACGTGTGCGCATCGTCGCCTGCACCCCCACCGAGCTGTTCGTGCTGGATGAGCGCGGTCACGTGCTGGCCGAGCAGGACCTGCGCACGCGACTGCTGTACTCGAGCAAGCTGCGGCTCAAGGATCGCACGTGCATCTACGCTTCGACAGCGAACGGTGCCGCGCATGTCTACGCGCTCAAACCCCCGACCGTGCCGCCCCGCGCGCGGGCGGGGGGGGGCGGGCGGTTGGGGGGGGGTGCCCGCGCCGCGGGCGGAGTGGTGCGCCGCCGGCGCCGCGGCGCGGGCGGGGTGGATCGGGGCGAGGCGCAGGATCGACTGCTCGACGCCATGGTGGCGTTCGGCCACTCGGGCGCTTCGCTCGGCGTGCTCCACCGCCTGCAGCTCCACCTGCGCAACTGGCAGCGCGCGAGTGTTGCGCCCGACGGCCCGATGGCGCTCAAGGCGCTCGGCGACGATTTCGACGCCAGCGTGCTGCCTGATCTGGTGCGGCTGGTGGCGCTCGCGCGCCGTGCCCACGTGAAGGCCCAGCACTGGCGCCCGCTCGCCCGGCTCGCCCTCACCTCCTCGGCGCATCTGCAGCCGCTCGTCGATGGCAAGGAAGCGCCCGAGTCGCACGTGCGGCGGGCCGAGGATGCGCTCGAGCAGGTCGACGTGTGCCTGCAAGGTCTGCGGGCCCATCTGCACGAGGTGTTCCGCACCTCGCTCGAACCCGCGCTGCGCCGTGCGCTCGCGCGCCACGTCGTCGAACTGGAGGCGGCGCGGGTCGAGGCCAACCTCGAGCCGGGCGCGGCGGCAGACGCGTGCGGCTTCGTGGCGTCCTCGCAGCTCGACAAGGTGCTCGACAACCTGATCGAGAACGCGGTGCGCGCCATGGATGGCCAGGCGCCGCGCCGGCTCACGCTCGCGCTCGCGGCCGAGGGCGCCTACTGCGCCGTCGACGTGACGGACACCGGCCGCGGCATCGCCGAGTGCGATCACAAACGCATCTTCGAGCGCGCCGCCACCTCGCGCGAGGGCGGGGGCTTCGGGCTCCACTTCGCGCGCGAATCGCTGGCGCGCTACGAAGGGCGCATCTTCGTCCAGCGCAGCACACCCGGCGCGGGCACCACCTTCCGCGTGCTGGTGCGCGGCGCCTGAGAGCAACGGTCGGCGGCAGGGTGAAACGAGGCGGAGGAGGCACCGAACCGCGGCGCGACCGCCGCGCGGCGGGCGAGGCCTCCGGGGGCACGGAGAACGCATGAGCGACGAACGGCTGCAGATCCTGCTCGTGGACGACAATCGCGGATTCCTCGACGACCTCACGCTGCTGATGGGCGGGCGCTACCGCGTCGAGACCGCGTGCACGCCACGCGAGGCGCTCGAAGCGGTCGAGCGCACCGCGTTCGACGCCGTGTTGCTCGACCTCGACCTCGGGCGCGGCACCGACGGCTTCGACGTGCTCGAGCGGCTGCACGAGCGCGAGCCCGCCCTGCCGGTCATCATGGTGACCAAGGATGCCTCGCTGGCGTCGGCGGTCACCGCGCTGCGCAAGGGAGCGGTAGACTACATCGACAAGCGCCCCGACCTCGACGACCTCGAGCGCCGCATCGCCCGCGCGCTCGAGGAGCAGCGCCTCGCCGGCCGCAACCGCGTGCTCGCGCGCGAGGTGGAGTACGCGTGGGGCAGCATGGTGGGCGACGGCCCGGCGCTCCAGCGCGTGCGCGAGGCGATCGCGCAGGCTGCGCGCGACGCCAGCGCAG
>CAYHRW010000322.1:0-3084 GCA_964359105.1 uncultured bacterium | reverse complement strand
GGGCCCGGGCGACCTCCACCGCCTCCTCCCCACCCCAGGCTTCCAGGCTCACGCCGCCCCGCGCGTCCCACAGCGTGAGGCCGTCGCGGCCGCGCGTGACCACCAGGTGCGGCGCCCGCAGGCGCCTCACCAGCCGGGTCGCGGCCCGCGCCAGGTCGGCCTCGTCGCGCACCTCGAAGCCCGCCGCGGCGGCCGCCTCGCCCTCGTTGGGAGTGGCGAGCGACACCTCGCGGTACGAAGCGAGCCGGTAGCGCGCATCGAGCCCCACCACCACACCGGCGCGCCGCCCCGCCCGCACGGCCCCGCGCGCCAGCGCGGGGGCCACCGAGCCGTAGCCGTAGCCCGAGCGCCCCGCGGCGCGCGCGCGGGCGGCGGCGCGCGCCGCCGCCTCGAGCAGCGCCGCCCGTGCGCGCCCCGCGGCCACGAACGGCGCCCCGCGATCCACCCGCACCACCTGCTGGCGCGCGGTGTGCGGGCTGCCGGCCACGACGCGGGTCTTGACCACGGTCGGGGCCTCGTCGTGCTCGAGCAGCCCCAGCGTGTCCACGCCCGCGCGCTCGAGCAGCCGGCGCAGCTCATGGCCCGCCTCGTCGGCCCCCACCCACCCCACCGCCGCGACGCGCGCGCCCAGCGCGGCCAGGTTCAGGGCTGCGTTGGCCGCGCCCCCGCCCTGCACCACCCGGTCCTGGTAATCGAGCACCAGCACCGGCGCCTCGCGCGACACGCGGCTCGAGCGGCAGCGCCAGTACTCGTCGAGCACGAAATCGCCCCACACCACCGCGCACCGGCCGGGGAAGCGCTTCACCCGGCGCTGGAGCCGCGTGGCGGCGGGCGGGCGCACGGCGCGCAGCCTCACGCGCGCACCGTCCGGTCCCGGGCCGGGGCGGGCGCCCCGGCGGCCACGGGTACTCGCTGCTCGACCGACTCCACCGGCGCGGGGGCGGGCTGCTCGCCCACGCGCGCCACCACCTCGGGCACCTGCCCCAGCCCGATCTGCCCGTCCAGGAACGCCTGCACCGCCACCTCGTCGGCGGCGTTGAGCACGCACGGCGCCGTGCCGCCCGCACGGCCGGCCGCGAGCGCGAGATCGAAGGCCGGGTAACACCCGGGCGCGAGCGGCTCGAAGGAGAGCCCGGCGAGCGCGCTCGCGGTGAGCGGCGCGACCGCCTCGCCCCAGCGCTCCGGCCACGCGAGCGCGAGCTGGATCGGCAGGCGCATGTCGGCGGCCGCCGCCTGCAGCACGGTCGAGCCGTCGCGGAAGGCGACCAGCGCGTGGACCAGCGCCTGGGGATGGAGCACGGCGTCCAGCTTCTCCCACGGCAGGCCGAAGAGCCAGTGGGCTTCGATCAGCTCGAGCCCCTTGTTGAAGAGCAGCGCCGAATCCACCGTGATGCGCGGGCCCATGCTCCACACCGGGTGCGCCAGCACCTCTGCCCGGGTGGCGCGGCGCCAGTCCGGGTGCCGCCGCAGTGCCCCGCCCGAGGCGGTGAGCGTGAGCCTCGCGACCTCCTCGGCCGGACGGCCCCCCAGGCACTGGAGCGCCGCGCTGTGCTCGCTGTCCACCGGGATCAGCTCCCCGCCGCGCGCCAGCGCGCGCCGCACCAGCGGGCCGCCGACCACCAGGGTCTCCTTGTTGGCGAGCGCGAGCCGCGCCCCGCGCGCCAGCGTGGCGAGTGACGCCGGGAGTCCCGCCGCTCCCACGATGCCGTTCAGCACCGTGTCCGCCCCGCATTCCGCCGCGAGCCGCGCGGCCGCCCCCTCGCCCACCCACACCGCCGCGCCGGGCGACGCCGCAGAGAGCCCGGCGCGTGCGTGCGCGGGATCGGCGGCACGCTCGAGCGCGAGCGCGCGCGGGCGCCAGGCCCGCGCCTGCGCGCACAGCTCCTCGAACGCACCGCCCGCGGCCAGGGCCGCGACCTCGACGCGACCGCGCTCGCGGGCCGCGACATCGAGCGCCTGGCGCCCGATCGAGCCGGTCGAGCCCAGCACCGCGAGGTGGATCGGGAGAGCGCGCGTCACGGGACCTGCAACACCACGATCTTGAGGTAGTAGAACACCGCCGGCGCGGCGAAGAAGAGCGAGTCGAAGCGGTCGAGGATGCCGCCGTGCCCGGGGATGATGTCCGAGGAGTCGCCGCTGCGGGCGTCGCGCTTCAGCATGGACTCCACCAGGTCGCCGACCTGCGCGAACACGCCCACGATCACGCCGAGCACGAGCGCGTCCGCCACGCCCAGGAAGGGCGCGAACCAGGCGCGGGCGATGAACGCGGCCGCGACACCCGAGAGGAACCCGCCGACCGCGCCCTCCACGGACTTGCCCGGCGAGATCCGGGCCCAGGGCCGGTTGCGGCCCAGCGCGCGCCCCACCATGAACGCGCCGGTGTCGCAGCTCCAGGTCAGGAAGAACGCGAGCAGCACGTACCAGGCCCCGTCCGCGTAGCCGGTGCCGGCGCGCCACGGCAGCTCGCGCAGCAGCACCAGGTGCGCCGAAAGCCAGCCCACGTAGAGCACGCCGAACAGCGTCACCGCCATGCCCTCGACGCGGCCCTTGAGCTCGGGGCGCCGGAGCCCCAGCCCGAGGGTGAGCAGCAGCGCCGCGGTGAGCAGGAAGTCGCTCTGGCTCTGGTGGGGACGGAACGCCTTCCACAGCACGCCGAGCGCGCACGCGAGGCCCAGCAGCGGATAGGGCCGCAGGCCCTTCTCGCGCATCATGCGGTAGAACTCCATGAGGCCGAGCCCCACCTCGAGCGCGATCAGACCGAGGAAGGCGACGCCACCGGCGCGCGCGAGCAGCACCAGCAGCGGCACGAACAGCACGCCGCTCGTGACGCGCAGCCCCAGCGACAACGACGATCGCTTCGACGCCGCGGCGGCGGGCTCCGCGGGTGGAGCCGCGGACCGGCCGGCGGAACGGTCGCCCGGCACGATCAGTCCACCCGGCCGAAGCGGCGCTCGCGGCGCTGGAAGTCCGCCACCGCCTGGTAGAGGTGCCGGCGCCGGAAGTCCGGCCACAGGGTCTCGGTGATCCACAGCTCGGTGTAGGCGAGCTGCCAGAGCATGAAGTTCGAGAGCCGCATCTCGCCGC
>CAYHRW010000321.1:0-3094 GCA_964359105.1 uncultured bacterium | reverse complement strand
CACGGTGAAGGGCCTCTCCGTCACGCGGCGGTCTCCATCAGAACACGTTCATCTGATAGAGGAAGGCGGGCTTCCCGCAGAACCAGGATTCGATCACCTCGGCGCCGCCGCTCGACTCGATGAGCCCGACCTCGGCGGCACGCAGGGGCGACAGCGTGCCGGCGACGAGCGGCCCGAGCGCATCCGCCGGGACGCGCAGCCGCGGCAGCCGCGCTGCGCGCGCGCTGCGTGCGGTCGCGGCGGCCAGGTGCAGGCGGCCGTCGCGCGCGCTCATCCTCCAGACGCGCGCGTTGGCGGGCAGGATCTCATCCTCGACCTCGAGCAGCGCCTCGCCGCGCGCGGCCGGCTGCACCGGGAATCCCTCGAGCGCCGCCTTCACGTCGGTGACGCGCAGCATCGCGCCGTGCGCCACGCCGCCGGTGTCGAGGAACACGCCGATCTCGGCGCCCGGGCGCAGGTTCTGCGCGGTCTTCAAGAGCGCGAGCCAGGCGCTGTCGCCGGGAGTGGCGACGTGGATCTCCTGCACCTGGTCGGCGAGCGAAGCGAGGTAGCCCACCAGCCCGCGGTGCGCTTCGGGCGTGGCCGCCACGAACTCGGTGAGCGTGAGCGCCAGCCGGAACGGGCCGCGCTCGGTGTCCACCTCGTAGTGGAGGTAGCCCTCGATCCGCCCGCGCTTCCTGCCCTCGTACACCACCCAGTCGCCGGGGTAGTCCCACAGCCGCCGCGACCACCACGCGTCCGAGCGCTCGAGCGCGAAGTGCCCCTGCGCGGCGACGCGGTCGTAGACCGCCTGCACCGCGGGGCGGTCGGACAGCGTCAGCCGGCGCACGGCGCGCATCTCGTCGGAGGCCGACAGATTGGACGGGGCGACCGCGAGCTGCTGGAGCACCTCGATGACGCCGTAACCGAGCTTGCGGTAGTACGAGCCGCGGAACGCGTAGAGGGCCGAGAACGCGTCGCCGCGCGCGCGCATCTCGCGCAGCGCCGCGCGCATCAGCGTCTCACCCAGACCGCGGCGGCGGTGCTCGGGCGAGACCGCGACCGAGCCCACGCCGGTGATCGGCACGCGCTGCCCGCGCACGATCGCGGTGAGCGGGTAGAGCACCAGCGAGGCGACGATGCGGCCTTCCAGCTCGCCCACGCGCACGTCGCGCAGGGTGAAGCGCGGATGGTCGGTGTAGAAGTCGCGCCGCTTCTCGAGGCTCGAGACGCGGTAGGCGAGGAACCCCAGCTCGGCCAGGGTCTCGACGTCGGTGCGCCGCGCCGGCCGGTAGCGCAGTGCGGGCGTGCGTGGTGCGCGGGTTCTCACAGGCGGCGCTCCTGGTGGAGGACGAAGGCGGGCACTCCGAGGTTGCCGCGGGTCATGCCCGGGCCGCGCAGGCGCCTGCCCTGATCGGTGGCGGCGAGCACCTCGGCGGTCTGCCACGTCGCATCGAACAGCGCGAGCACGTCGAAGCGGTAGGGGTCGGGCGGGAACGGCCCCCGGTCGCCCATCAACGGCGGCGACTCGAACGCGCGGTCCTGCACCAGCACCTGGATCTGCTTCACGGTCTCCCCGGTGGATACCCGCACGATCGTGATCTGGAGCCGCGTGCCGTCGGGCAGGCCGGCCGAGCCGCGCACGCGCAGCGAGCCGCCCGGCAGGCGGTAGGGCTCGAGCGCGGTGAGGATGGACGGGCCCTGCGAGACCCCGGCGGTGTCGGAGAGCTCCTCGAAGCTGAGCGACGAGGCGCCGCGCTGGTCGCGCTGGCCGCAGCTGGCGAGCACTGCCGCGAGGAGGAGCGCTATCGCCGTGCATGCAGCGCGGCGCAGGTCTCGATGGGAGTCCGGGCACATGCCCCGCAAACTAACCAAGCTGGCGCGATTCGGGAAGCCTGATTCGTGCGGGGCGGGGCCGGCGGCCCGTCCAGCGGGTCGTCCCGACCCGCCGCCGGGTGCGCGGCGAGGAGGGATCCGGCCGCGTGGATCTGCCGCTTGTGGGCCGCGTGCGCGGTCTGCTACGGTCCCGGCCCGGATTTGCGCCCGCCGGAGCGGGCCGCGACGGCACGACCGGGCGGAGAGATCGAAACGAAAGGAGTGCACGCGTGAAGGGCATCGGGGTGAAGCGCGCGGGGCTGCTGGCGGCGGCCGCGCTGGCCTGCGGGATCGTGGTGCCGGCGCTGGCGGCGACCGCGTCCGCGCCCGACGACGCGGCGTGGGCGAAGGGCAGCCAGTGGCTCGCGCTGCGCGCAGGCTACGCCAAGTCCACCGCGGAGGGCGCGGGGGACGGGATGGTCGGGTACGGCTTCGGCTACCGGCGCTTCCTCTCGCGCAAGTGGGCGCTCGGCATGTACGTGCACCACGACCTGGTCGGCCGCTTCGGCGCGGCGTCCGAGATCGAGGTGCCGATGACGCTCGAGATCGCGCGGCACTTCAACTGGAAGACGCCGCTCCATCCGTACCTCGGGCTCGGCGGCGGGGCCTTCTACCACAAGCACTACCGCACCGGCGCCGATCGCAGCGAGCTGCAGCCGGGCGGCTACCTCACGCTCGGCGCCGACACGCCGATCGCCCGCGGCCGGGCGCTGGGCTTCGACGTGCGCATGGCGGTCGTGAAGCAGGACAAGAACAGCGTGGATCCGGTGTTCGGCAGGGAGAAGGCCAATGCGGTCCACTGGAGCATCAAGCTGAACTACGCCGTCGCCTACTGAGCCTTCGGCCGACGGAGCGGGCGCGGTCCTGGTGGGATCGCGCCCGCTTCTTGTACGCCCGGGAGCCGGCCCCTCGCCGCGACCGCAACCGCCCGGGAGCGCGAAGCCCCCGGGCGGTTCGCCTGGCCGGCGCGCGGCAGCGTGAGAGCCGCGCCCGGTTCGCCGCGACTACTGGCCGGAGGTCAGCACCAGGGTCAGAGCGGCGGACTTGCCGTAGCCCTTGATGTTGTAGTTCACGCTCACCGAGTCGGCGTAGCTCGTGATGCCCGGGGTCGCGGTGACCGCCGTGACCATGGCTGCGCGATCTCCCCACGCGGCGCCCGAGCCCGTCGTGCCGCTGAACGGGTTCCTGAAGTTGGCGCCCCCCGAGGGCAGCAGCGCCGCCACGCCGATCACGGTGGCGG
>CAYHRW010000320.1:0-3103 GCA_964359105.1 uncultured bacterium | reverse complement strand
CCCTCCGACCCGCGCGCGGTGTCGCAGAGCGTCACCGACCTGGGGCTGCGCTCGATCGTGTGCGTGCCGATGTTCCTGCGCGGGAAGGTGGTGGGCGCGGTCTACCTGGACGACTCGCGCCGCCCGGACGCGTTCGGCGAGGACGAGCGGGCGCTGCTGGACGGCTTCGCGCAGCTCATGGCGGTCGCCATCGAGAACAGCCGCGGCCAGCAGGAGGTCGAGCGCGCGAACGAGCAGCTGGTGGAGGAGAACCTGTCGCTGCGGCGCGAGGTGGGCGCGCGCTTCCGGGCGCAGAACCTGATCGCCACCAGCTCGGCGATGCAGCAGGTGATCGCGCTCATCGAGCAGGCCGCGCGCACCGACAGCACGGTGCTCCTCACCGGCGAGAACGGCACCGGCAAGGAGCTGATCGCACGCATCCTCCACCACAGCGGCAAGCGCGCGCTGGGGCCGTTCGTGGCCGTGAACTGCGGCGCCATCCCCGAGACGCTGCTCGAGACCGAGCTGTTCGGCATCCTCGCCCACGTGGCCACCGGGGTGCGGGCGCGGGTGGGGCGCTTCGTGCAGGCCCACGGCGGCACGCTGTTCCTGGACGAGATTGGCGAGATGCCGCTCCAGCAGCAGGTGGCGCTGCTCTCGGCGATCTCGAACCGCGAGATCACCCCGGTGGGCGGGGGCGACCCGATCCACGTGGACGTGCGCATCATCGCGGCCACCAACCGCGACGTCGGGCGCATGCTGGAGGAAGGCGGGTTCCGCGAGGACCTCTACTACCGGCTCAACGTCATCCCCCTCGAGGTGCCCCCGCTGCGCGCGCGCAAGGCCGACATCCCGGCGATGGCCCGCCGCTTCGTCGAGCAGTTCGCGGCGCAGCAGGAGCGCGAGGCGCCCGAGCTGTCGCCGGAGTTCCTGGCCGCGCTCATGCAGAGCGACTGGCCCGGCAACGTCCGCGAGCTGCAGAACTACATCGAGCGCGTGCTGGCGCTGAACCCCGGTCGCGTGCTCCACCCCAACCCCCTGCCGCGCGACCTCGAGAGCCGCGGCGAGGACCTCAAGCTCGGCCGCACGCGCCGGCTCGCGGAAGTGGTCGGGAAGCTCGAGCGCAAGGTGGTGGCCGAGGCGCTCGAGCGCGCCGGCGGCAACCAGAGCCACGCCGCGCGCGAGCTCGGGATGTCCGAGGCCTCCATCCGCTACAGAATCCGCAGGTACGGACTCGCGACTCGCCAGAATCAACGAACTCGCAAAAAGCCGCGAACCCGCTAGAACTGCGTGTATTCTCGCGGTCTGTGGGGTTTTCTTCCCGCACATCTCGTCAAAATCCGCGAATCGCTACCGCACGGCGCACCCCGCCACGGGGCCTGCGCTCGTCTGGCAATCCACTGCCACACAACGGCTTGAAGACATAATCGCCGCGCGCATTGGGTCCGGCACGGTCCTCGCCTTGTGAGGTTCACGTCCCCCTGGACTGTCGAACCTTCACCCGGAGACTCCCATGCGCCTCGCCCGACTCCTCGCCTCCGCCCTCACGGTCGCTCTCCTCTGCCTCGCTGCCGGGGTGGCCAGCGCCCAGCTCGGTACCCCACCGAGCATCGGTGGCTCCAACCTCCAGCAGACCGCGACCGACCTGCCCACCGCGCCGGCCGGCTACTGCGACTGGCTCACCAGCATCGCGGCGCGGCTTGGCGACCGCTTCGCCCTTGCCGCGCAGGGCTGGCTGATGCCGGTCCGCCGGCCGGTGGTGACGGCCACTCCCGACCGGGCAGTCGCACCGCGCGTGGCCGTGGCCCGGCTCCGGAAGCCCTGAACATGGCGGGCGACGAACCTCGGGGGGCGGGTGTCACGCCCCCCGAGCAACTCATCCGGATGCACCGCCGCAGCCTCGTCCACGTCCTGGTCCTCCACGGCACGACGGCGGGGCGCGACCAGGTCGCGCGCGTCTTCCACCGCGAGAGCCCGGTGCGCAGCGGCCCGTTCGTGAAGCTCGACGCCGCGCGCGACGCGGACGCACTGCACGCGGCCCTGGAGGCGTACGTGGCGCGCGACGAGGAGATCGGCGTGGTGCGCGAGTCGCACCGGGGCACGCTCTACGTGGATCACGTCGGGCGGCTCCCGCTCGAGACCCAGCGCTTGCTGCTCGAGTTCTCGAACCGCTCGACCGCCGACCCGCTGGGCGCCCGCGCCGTGGCGTGGGGCGGCCGGATCGTCGCCGGCAGCCCCGAAGACCTGGCGTCCGCGGTCGCGCAGGGCCGCTTCTTCGCCGAACTCCACGACACGCTCAACAAGATCCTGGTGGACCTCGGGCAGGAAGGCGCGCCGTGACGCGGGCGGCGCGCGGCGAGGTCCTGCTGCTCACCGCGCGGCCCGCGGCGCACGGGACGCTGGTCCGCGCGCTGCGCGGGCTGGGCGCGCGCGTGAGCGTCCCGCACGCCGCGGTGCAGACCGTGCGCCTGATCGCCCGCAGGCCCAGCCTGGTCCTCGTGGACCTCGCCAACGGCGCGGGCCTCACGCCCGAGATCGTGGGCCTGCTCAACCGCCGCCGCGATCCGGTGCTGGTCCTCGCGCTGCACGACGGCAGCTTCGGGCTGCGCGAGCGGGAGGTCGCCGAGCTGAGCGTCGCGGGCTTCTGCCCCGCGCACGACAGCCAGCCGATCGTGGACGTCGTGGCCGGGATGCGCGCTACGGACGCCGTCTCCCTCCACTGAGCCGTCTTGACTTGGATTGTGCGGTTAGACCAACGAGGAGGTACCGAATATGCGAGTGGTCGCGATTGCACTGTTGTCGCTGGCGGCAGGTCTTGCTGAAGCCCGAGCCCAGGGAGTGAACCTGGCCTGGGACGCATGCCTGTCGGAAGGAGGGCTTCAAACGAAGACCTCTGCGTGCCTCTCGAACACGGGGGCGAGTGTCGCCTGGGGTTCGTTCGTGGCGGGAGGCGATCATCCGGACTTCGTCGGGTGCGAGGTAATCATTGATCTTCAGGCCGAGGGCACGACGCTGCCCGACTGGTGGCAGTTCTTCAACAGCGGAAGCTGCCGGAAGAATGCGCTCTCGGTCTCGTTCGACTTCACGAGCGCGCCACAGACGAACTGCTCGGACCCGTGGCTCG
>CAYHRW010000319.1:0-3130 GCA_964359105.1 uncultured bacterium | reverse complement strand
GCGGCGCTGCGGGGCGAGGAACTCCTCGATCCGCGGGCGCTCGGACGCCTCGAGCGGGCAGTCCTTGACCGCGCCGCCTGCCCCGCGCTCCCAGATGAAGGTCGGGAAGATGCCGCAGCGCGCGCCCAGCAGCGCCAGCTCCACGGTGCGGCCGTCGTCGTACTTCCAGCCGCTGATGCAGGGCGAGGGCACGAACAGCACCGCGGTGCCCTGGCACGCCAGCGACTTCTCCACGGTCTTCATGAACAGCTTGCCGTGCGCCGGGCTGATCTGGGCGACCAGGTCGGCGCCCGCGGCGATCGCCAGGTGGACGTAGTCGAGCGGCATGTTGAGATTGCCGGGCGTGGGCCCGATCGCCGGCGTGGTGCTGGTGTCGGAAAACGGCGTCGCCGCCGGGCTGTACTGGAAGCCGGTGTTGGCGAAGAACTCGTTCACCAGCACCGTGATGGTGATGCGCGTGCGGCGATGGATGGTGTGCAGCAGCGACCGCAGGCCGATGGCGATGGCCCCGCCGTCGCCGCTGAAGGACAGCACCTGCACCGGGCGCTGGAGCGCCCCGCAGGCGGTCAGCACGTCGGCCACGTCGCGGATGGACTCGGCGAGCGTGGGCGCCGACTCGAACACGTTGTGGATGATCGAGAAGCTCTTCTCGAACGCGTCGGGCGGGGCGTTCCCGCGGCCCCACGCCACGACGTCCGGGAAGGCCAGGGTCGAGACCTCGCCGCACGAGGTGCCGATGGTGAAGATGGTCTTCACGCCGTTGTCGGTGACGCGCCCGATGTTCTGGAACGCCACCGATTCCATGCAGCCCGGGCACAGCGTCGAGCCCGGCTGGAAGCAGCTCTCGCGGGTCGCGGTCTCCTTGTAGCTGCTCATAGCGCGGCCCCCTCGTGGTAGATGCGGCCGTCGGAGACGTCCTCGCCGGCGAGCGCGCGGCGCCCGACGTCGAGCATCGCCTCCCAGGTGGACTCGGACACGTCCGCGCCGCCGAGCCCCGCGAAGGCGCTCACCACGCGCGGCGCCGACGGCAGGTTGCCGAGCGCGTCGGCCACGTCGAGCGTGAGGTGCCCGCGCCCCATGTGGTGCGCCTGGTTCACCACCAGGACCACGCGGGCGCGGCGCAGCTTCTCGCGCACCGCGGCGCGCGGGAACGGCGTGAGCAGGCGGATGGCGAGGCCCGCGACCGTGAGGCCGTGGTCCCTCGCCCAGGCGTTCCTGAGCGACTCGAAAGTGCCGAAGTCAGGTCCCATGCTCACCACCGCGAGGTCCACCCCGCCGCTCTCGGGCCACCCGTCCGCGTCGAAGAACGCGAGGCCGGGGCGGCCGAAGGTGCGCTCGAAGTCCGCGCCGATCGCGGGCAGCACCTCGAACACCTTCTCCATGCGCCGCTTCTGCTCCAGCTTGAAGCCCTGGAAGAAGCGCGAGGTGACGCAGTTGCCGAACGCGGTGTCGCCGTTGATCAGGCCCGGCAGCGGGCAGGGCCGGATCCAGCGGTCCTGGAACGCGTGGATCGCGGAGTCGGCCTCCACCGTGAGGCGCGCGTTGCGGTGGCTGTCCTTGATGCCGTAGTAGCCCGGCATGGTCGGGGTGAGCACGTCGGGGTGCATGCCGAGGCAGGGCGCCTGGAGGACGGTGTCGTAGATCTGCTGCTTGCCCCGCGCGGCGATCTGGATGAAGCCGTCGTCGCGGTGGGCGAGGGTGTCCGACGGGTCGCCCTCGATGCACAGCGGGTAGTTCGCGGTGGCGCGGTAGACGTTGATGATCATCACGTTCCCGAGGCCGCTCGCGCCCAGCGAGCGCGTGGTCTCGGTCATGTGGTCGAGCCCCACCGAGCTGGTCGCGGTGGGGAGGATGAGGTCGCGGCACGCGGCGGCGGCGCCGGCCATGTAGTCGGCGACGGCGTGCTCGGCCTCCATGAGCTTGACGCGCTTGATGCCGTCCGGCTGCCCGGCCACGTGCGCCGCCACGGTCTCGATCCACTTGGTGGAGGGCGTGATGGGGAAGCCGGGGTAGATCACCGCGCGCCACATCTGCAGCGTCGCGATCGCCGCGGCCGTGTTGCCGTCCGCGGTGACCTCGGTGCGCACGGTGTGGAGCGGCCGGTGCGCCGCGCGCACGCGCTCCAGGTCGATCGCGCTGTCGTAGCGCTCGCCCGACGCGGTCTGGATGCGCAGCAACGGGACGGTGAGCTCGGGAGTCGTCATGGCGTGGTCTCCAGTTCCGCCCAGACGTCCTCGTACGGCGCCTCCTTGAAGAGGTGCACGGGACAGACGCTGATGCACTCGCCGCACAGCTTGCAGTAGCTGTTCACCTCGGCCCCCGTCACCCGCACGCCGTTCTCGGCGTCGGGCTCCCACAGGATGATCCCCTCGGGACAGTTGGTGATGCAGTGCGAGCAGCCGTTGCACAGGCGCTCGGGATCCTCGAAGCGCAGGCGGAAGCCGCTGCGCGCGTAGTCGGCGGTCTGGTTCGTCTGCGAGAGGCGCAACGCCGTCTGCGCCCCCACCGGGAGCTCGCCGTAGCCGCCGAAGCGGGGCGGCTCGTGGTCGCCCGGGCTCGCGCAGTCGAAGGTCCCCGAGCGGACCTCGACGAGGCTCGCCTCCAGCGCTTCGCGGTTCGCTTCGAGCAGGCGCTCCGGGATGCGGCGCTTCTTGAGCGTCTGCAGGAACGAGTCCACGACGGTCGCCGGCGCGAAGCCGCCGATGGCCTCCGCCATCGCGACGTAGGCCGAGACGTTGCCGATCGCGTGCTTGAGGAAGCGCATGCCGATGTCGTCGCCGGCCACGGTGAACACGCGACCCGAGAGCTTGAGGTGGCGGGCGCACTCCTCGGCCGTGCGGCGCGTGTTGAGCACGAAGGTGCCGCCCGCCGGCACGCCCTGCGCGAAGTCCACCGAGCGGGCGGCGGCCTCGTCCATCAGCAGCACCATCCCGGGCCTCGTGACCTCGCAGGCGATCTGGATCGGGCGCGCGCTCACGCGCAGGAACGAACGGATGTTCGCGCCGCGGCGCGCGGAGCTGAAGAACGGCCACTCCTGCACGTGCAGCGTGGGATCGGTGAGCATCAGGCTCGCGAGGCTCTGGAAGGCCAGCACCAGGCCGCCGCCGGCCTTGCCGTCGCCGCGGATCTC
>CAYHRW010000318.1:0-3144 GCA_964359105.1 uncultured bacterium | reverse complement strand
GCCCCGCCGGAGCGGGAGCCACCTGTTCGGGAGCCAGTGGGGCGGGCTCCGCGACAGAGACAAGGCTAGGACTCCAGCCCGAGGCGGGTCAATCGAGAAGTGCGGGCGGCAAGCGCGGGCGAGGAGTGCGGGTGCCGGCAGGCGTGGTCCTCGGGAAGTGCGGAGTTTGGAGACTCCGACCGAAGTTTCGTGGGGCTACACGGCCGGAACGGTTGCCCGGCACGGGGGTGTGCACTAGTTTCGCGCCGACCATGCACGCCGCCACGCCCGACCTCGAGCGCTTCACGCAAGCCGTCCGCGCGCTCGGCAAGTACCGCGCCCGGCTCGCCCGCAAGCTCGACGGGCTGCGCGGCGACCTCGCCGAGGCCGAGCGCGCCGCCTACTACCGCCGCGCCGGCGAGACCCTGCTCACCTACCTCAAGCAGATCCCGCCGCGCGCCACCGGCGTGACGCTCCCCGACCCCGCCGAGCCCGCGCGCACGATCGAGATCGCGCTCGACCCCCGGCTCAACCCGCAGGGGAACGCCGCGCGCTACTTCAAGCGCGCCGCCAAGGCCGAGCGCGGGCTCGCCGAGGTGCCGCCCCGCCTCGCCGCCGTCGAGGCCGAGCTGCACGCGCTCGACCAGTTGCTCGAGCGCGCGAGGCCCGCATCCGAGCCGGCCGGCGGCGCGCCCGCCGAGGTCGAGCCCGCGCTCATGCGCGCGGTGGACGCGGCGCTCGCGAAGCTCCCTCCCGCCGTGCGCGAGGCGGTGCATGCGCCGGTGCCGGCGCGCGCGGCCGGTGCGGCGCGCAGCGCGCCATCCCGCGATTCCGTCGCGCGCGGCGAGCATCGCGCGCCCTCGAGCAGGCTCCAGCCGCGTCGGTTGAAGACCAGGGAGGGCTGGGACGTGCTCATCGGGCGGAGCAGCGAGGGGAACGACTACCTCACGCACCACCTCGCGCGGCCCGAGGACTACTGGTTCCACGTGAGCGGCGCGTCCGGCTCGCACGTCGTGATCCGGCGCGGCAAGGGCAAGAACGAGCCATCGAAACAGACCATCCAGGAGGTCGCCGCGTGGGCCGCGTTCTACTCTCAGGCCCGCACCGCCGGCAAGGTGCCGGTGCTGGTCACCCAGAAGCGCTACGTGCGCAAGCCCCGGAAGGCCAGGCCCGGGCTCGCGCACTGCGAGCGTGCGAAGACCGTGATGGTGCGCCCCGCCGAGCCGCCGCGGGAGAGCCTGGCCGACGTGGCGGATGCGGCGGACGCGGCCGAGTAGCGGGAGCATGGCGACCATGCGCGCGCCGGAGCGTTCCAGCTTTACCGTCCGCTCGCAGGACTGCGAGCCCGCCTACCTCACGCTGCATCGCAGCGGCGAGCTGGCGGAGCGCGCGCGCCTCGCCGTCGAGAGTCTCGAGCACTGCATCGCCTGCCCGCGCCGCTGTGGCGCCGACCGGCTCGCGGACGAGCGCGGCACCTGCAAGGTCGGCCGCCACGCCATCGTGTCGAGCCACTTCCCGCACCACGGCGAGGAGGACTGCCTGCGCGGCCGCGCGGGCAGCGGCACCATCTTCTTCTCGATGTGCAACCTCGCGTGCGTCTTCTGCCAGAACTGGGAGATCAGCCACGACGGCGAGGGCCGCGTCGTGGACGCCGCGCGCCTCGCCGCGATGATGCTCGAGCTTCAGCAGGCCGGCTGCCACAACATCAACTTCGTGACCCCCGAACACATCGTGCCGCAGATCCTCGAATCACTCCCGCTCGCGGTCGAGCAGGGCCTGCGGCTGCCGCTCGTCTACAACACGTCGGGGTACGACGCACTCGACAGCCTGCGGCTGCTGGACGGCGTGGTGGACGTCTACATGCCCGACTTCAAGATGTGGGACCCGCAGGCCGCCGAGCGCTACCTCGGCGCCGCCGACTACCCCGAGGCGGCCCGGCGCGCGCTTCGGGAGATGCACCGTCAGGTCGGCGCGCTCAGGCTCGACGAGCACGGGCTCGCTCGCCGCGGCGTGCTGGTGCGGCACCTCGTCATGCCCGGCGGTCTCGCCGGCACGCGCGAGGTGTGCGAGTTCCTCGCCCGCGAGCTGTCGCCCGACACCTACGTCAACCTGATGGCGCAGTATCATCCCGCCGGGCGCGTGAGCCCGCGCGAGTTCGGTGAGATCGCCCGGCGCATCACCGACGAGGAGTATGCGGAGGCGTTCGCGCTGGCCCGCGCCGCTGGACTCCACCGCTTTGACGGCGCGCCCGAGGGGAACTGAGGCGATGCGCGCGATGGTGCTCGAGGAGCCAAGGCGGCCGCTGCGGCTGACCGAGCTGCCCGTGCCGCGGCCCGCGGCCGGTCAGGTGCTGGTCGAGGTGCGCGCGTGCGCCGTGTGCCGCACCGACCTGCACGTCGTGGACGGCGAGCTGACCGAGCCCAAGCTGCCGCTCGTGCCCGGCCACGAGATCGTGGGCGTGGTGGCCAAGTGCGGCCCCGGCGCCACGCGGTACCAGGTGGGCGACCGCGTCGGCATTCCCTGGCTGGGCTGGACGTGCGGGGAGTGCGCGTACTGCCGGACCGGCCGCGAGAACCTGTGCGAGCGAGCGCGCTTCACCGGCTACACGCTGGATGGCGGCTACGCCGAGATGACCGTGGCCGACGAGCGCTTCTGTTTTGCGATCCCCGACGCTTACGGCGACGCCGAGGCCGCGCCGCTCCTGTGCGCCGGGCTGATCGGCTACCGCTCGCTCGTCAAGGCCGGCGAGGCGCGGCGGCTCGGCATCTACGGCTTCGGCGCCGCCGCCCACATCGTGGCGCAGGTCGCACGCTGGCAGGGCCGCAGGATCTTCGCCTTCACCCGCCCCGGCGATGCCGCCGCGCAGCAGTTCGCGCGCGACCTCGGCGCCGAGTGGGCCGGCGGCTCGGACGAGCGCCCGCCCGAGGAGCTGGACGCCGCCATCATCTTCGCCCCCGTCGGGTCACTCGTGCCGCTGGCGCTGCGCGCGGTCGTCCGCGGCGGCACGGTCGTCTGCGGTGGCATCCACATGAGCGACATCCCGTCGTTCCCCTACGAGCTGCTGTGGCAGGAGCGCAGCCTGGTCTCGGTCGCAAACCTGACGCGGAAGGACGGCGAGGAGTTCCTGGCGCTGGCGCCGCGCGTGCCGGTGAGGACGGAGATCGA
>CAYHRW010000317.1:1491-3148 GCA_964359105.1 uncultured bacterium | reverse complement strand
CATCCTCGGCACCGAGCGCCACGAGTCGCGGCGCATCGACCGCCAGCTGCGCGGCCGCTCCGGGCGCCAGGGCGACCCGGGCGAGTCGCGCTTCTACCTCTCGCTCGAGGACGACCTGATGCGCCTGTTCGGGAGCGAGCGCATCTCGGGCCTGATGCAGCGCATGGGGGTGGAGGAGGGCGAGGTTATCGAGCACCCGCTCGTCACCGGCGCGATTTCGCGCGCGCAGAAGCGGGTCGAGGCGCACAACTTCGACATCCGCAAGCACCTGCTCGAATACGACAACGTGATGAACCAGCAGCGCACGGTGGTCTACGACCTGCGCAACAAGGCGCTCTCGAGCGCCGACATCAGCGACACCGCGCTCGAGGCCATCGAGGAGGCGGTGCTGGAGCGGGTCGAGAAGTTCGCGGGGCGCGCTGTGCACCGCGAGGAGTGGAACCTGCGCGGGCTCAACGACGAGCTCTCGTACCTGCTCATGACGCCGATCGCGCAGGGGGAGCTCGACACAGACCGCTTCGAGGAGCTCGAGGAGAAGGCGGTGGCGGTGGACACGCGCGCCTACCGGGCGCGCGAGGCGGAGTTCACGCCGCCGATCATGCGCGACCTCGAGCGCCACCTCTACCTCTACACGGTGGACGAGCACTGGCGCGACCACCTCTACGAGCTCGACCACCTCAAGGGCGGCATCGGGCTCCGGGCCTACGGGCAGCGCGACCCGCTCATCGAGTACAAGAGGGAGGCCTACACGCTGTTCGAGACCCTGATGCGCGAGGTCCGCGAGGAGTTCGTGCAGCGGCTGTTCCGGGTGCAGATCGCGCCCGAGGCGACCCGGGTCATCCAGCGGCAGCCGCGCGTGCCGCGCCACATCCAGACCCAGCACGCCGAGGCCCAGGCGTTCGGGGCCGGCGGCGCGCCGGAGGAGGCGGAGGCGCCGGTGGGGCCCGGGCGTCGCGCGGGGACCCCATCCGTGGGCGGCGCGCGGCAGCCGGTCCACTCCGGCCCGCGCGTCGGGCGCAACGACCCGTGCCCGTGCGGCAGCGGCAAGAAGTACAAGAAGTGTCACATGCAGAGCGACCAGAGCGTGGGGAGCGGGCGCTGATGGACCAGCCGGGGGACGGTTTCGCGCGGCTCATGCGGCTGCTGGCCGAGCACCTGGAGCGCTGGCTCGACGGCGACGAGCTGGCCTTCGAGACGCTCGGCGAGGCCATCGAGCAGGCGGCCCCGAGCGAGGAGGACCTGCGGGCCGCAGCCTGGGTGCTGGAGGGCCTGGCCCTGGGCCCGGGCGCCACGGACAGCGCGGTGTCCGACGCGCCCGGGCGCCACGCGCTGCGCGTGCTGAGCGCCGAGGAGCGCGCCTCGCTGAGCACCGAAGCATGGGGCTACCTGCTCGGCCTGCGGCGCGAGGGTTCGCTCGATCCCGGGCAGTTCGAGCGCGTGCTCGACCTGCTCTCGGGCTGCGGGGTGCGCCCGGTGAGCGTGGATCTGGCGCGTGAAGTGGCGGCGCGCGTGGCGCTGCGGGTGGACGGCGACGACGGCCTCGGAGACCTGCCTCATGGCGACATCGAGCACACGCACTAGGAAGAAGCCGCCCGCGGAGAAGTCCGCCGCGAAGCAGGCCCACGCCGGGAGGCCGGTGGCCACCAGGCCGGCCGCC
>CAYHRW010000317.1:0-1391 GCA_964359105.1 uncultured bacterium | reverse complement strand
AAGCCCGGGGCGAGGAAGCCTGCCCCCCTGGCCGCCGGGGACGGTGGCGGGGGCAGGACGCTGGTGATCGTCGAGTCGCCGACCAAGTCGCGCACGCTCTCCAAGTTCCTCGGGCGCGGCTACGTGGTGATGGCGTCGAACGGCCACATCATGGACCTGCCGAAGAGCAAGCTCGGCGTGAACCTCGAGAAGGACTTCGAGCCCGAGTACGTGCCGATCCGCACCAAGAACCAGGCGCTCGCGAAGCTCAAGACGGCGGCGCGGACCGCGGACCGCATCTTCCTGGCGCCCGACCCCGACCGCGAGGGCGAGGCCATCGCCTGGCACCTGGCGGGCGCGCTCAAGGCGGCGAAGCGCCCGCTCCAGCGCCTCACCTTCAACGAGATTACCGAGCGCGCGGTCCGGCAGGCCATCGAGAACCCGCGTGAGATCGACATGAATCTCGTGAACGCGCAGCAGGCGCGGCGCGTGCTCGACCGGCTGGTGGGCTACAAGGTGAGCCCGTTCGTGTGGCGCACCGTGCGCTACGGCCTGTCGGCGGGACGCGTGCAGAGCGTGGCACTGCGGCTCATCTGCGAGCGCGAGGAGGAGATCCGCGCGTTCGTTCCCGAGGAGTACTGGACCCTGGAGGTGGACTACGAGACCCCGGACGCGCACCCGGCGGTCGCCCCGGGCGGCGGTCGCGAGCGCTTCACCGCGCGGCTCGTGCGGGTGGGGGAGGAGGAGCTCGAGCAGGACCGCATCGGCGGTCCCGACGCGCGCGCGCGCGCCGAGGCGCTGGCCGGGGAGCTGCGCGGCGCGGCGGCGCGCGTGGCGAAGGTCGAGACCGCCCCCAAGCTCTCGCATCCCAAGGCGCCGTTCATCACCAGCACGCTCCAGCAGACCGCCTACAACCGGCTGGGCTTCACCAGCCAGCGCACCATGAAGATCGCCCAGCAGCTCTACGAGGGCGTGAACCTGCACGCCCTCGGCAGCGTCGGCCTCATCACCTACATGCGCACCGACTCGCCGCGCCTGGCGGGCGAGGCCATCGCCGAGATCCGCGGCTGGCTGGCGGGAAAGCTCGGGCCCGAGTACGTACCCGAACAGCCGCGGCAGTACCGCGGCAGGAAGGGCGCGCAGGACGCGCACGAGGCCGTCCGGCCCACCGCGGTGGAGCGGACGCCGGAGTCGGTGCGGGCGTTCCTCACCGACGAGCAGTTCAAGCTCTACGACCTGATCTGGAAGCGCGCGGTCGCTTCGCAGGCGGCTTCGGCCGAGTACCTCGCCACCACGGTCGAGGTCGAGGCCGGGCGGCTCGGCCTGCGCGCGAGCGGGCGGGTGCTCAGGTTCGCCGGCTTCCAGAAGCTCTACGGTGTGGACGAGGAGGACGAGGCGGGCGAGTCGCGGCT
>CAYHRW010000316.1:0-3148 GCA_964359105.1 uncultured bacterium | reverse complement strand
CGC
Source organism: uncultured bacterium (assembly GCA_964359105.1). Lineage (GTDB taxonomy): Bacteria > Eisenbacteria > RBG-16-71-46 > RBG-16-71-46 > RBG-16-71-46 > JACRPT01. Next base: position 3,145 of record CAYHRW010000316.1, on the reverse strand, counting down.
CGCCGCCGAAGCGCCGCCGCCGCGGCTGAGAGCCATCCGCCCGGCGCGCGCGCGCCCCCCCAATCGCAGGCCCGGGGCGGGATTGCGCCGGCGCTCCCGTGGCCGTGCGCGAACCGCGCGCGCCGCATCGCGCGTCGCGTCCCCGGGTACGCTTCCTGCGGCTCTCCTCAGCGGTGAGACCCGCCGGCCATGACGGCGCGGGCGTGACCTGCCGCACGGACGCGAAACCCCTCCCGGCCTCGCGGCCCGAGGAGCGACACCGTGCGGCTCGACCTGCTGGCTCCCCGGTACCCCTCGCCCGCGGCGGAACCGGAGCGCTCCCCTTTCGGACATTCTGGAACGAACGGGACCCCTGCCGGGGTACTGCAGCACGACCGTTCCGGGGGGAACGGGGGAACTGCCGCCGTGCGGCCGCGGGCGGGCCTGCGTGGTTGGGCGCTGGTCCTGCTGGGAGCCGCGAGCCTGCTCGGCCAGGGTGAGCGCTGCGTCGTGGACCGCCGTTTCGAGTCCCCGAGCGCGACGCTCGCGACCTACTGGGAGGCGCTCCGGGCCAACGACGAGGCGACCGTGGCCGAGTGCATGCTCGGCGGGCCCGAGGGGCAGCCGTTCGCGGGGATGCTGTGGTTCATGCCGCCGACCCGCGAGCTGCATCTCGGCGAGTTCCGCTTGCTCCCGGTCACGGGCGGGCGCGTCATGGTCACCTACGAGGTGAGCTTCCATCCGGTGGGCGCGCTCGAGGAGCAGCGCTTCCAGGCCGGCAACGAGCTGGTCCGCCGGAGAGGCGAGTGGCGCATCGCGCGCACGCTCGGGAACGCCAGCATGCCGGAGTGGCGCCCCATCCCCCGGGCGGTTGACATCTGAGCGACGCGGCCCGTAGGCTCCGGCGCTCTCGAGCCCGGGTCGCGACGGCTCCGGGCCCGTTCGACCCGAGGGACGCATGAAGCGCACGAAGACCCTGCTCCTCCTCGCCGCGGCCAGCTGCCTCACCGTGGCGCCGGCCCGCGCCACCAAGTACGCGGGCGAATTCCTCAAGATCCCGATCGGCGCGCGCGCCATCGGCATGGGCGGCGCCTTCACCGCGGTCTCGGACGACGCCACCGCGCCGTACTGGAACCCGGCCGGGATGGTCTACCTGCCGTACCGCGAGGTCATCCCCCAGCACCAGGAGAAGTTCGGCAGCCTCGCGAACCACGACTACCTGGGCGCGGTGTTCCCGCTCGACGGGGGCAAAGGCAGGCACTCCGCCGTGGGCGTGGGTGTCATCCGCTTCGCGGTGGACGACATCCCGATCACGCCGCGTCCCGGGCAGCTCCGGCCCGGCATTGACTTCCAGGACTGGGGCCTCGACAACGATTGGAGCACGCCGGACCCGGGACAGGCCAACGGGAAGTGGGACCCGGGCGAGCGGCTGCTCATCGGCGCCGATGACCTCTACATGGCGAGCAGCAGCGATCTCGCCGTGCTGCTCTCGTTCGCGCGGCAGAAGAGCGAGCACTGGGCGTTCGGCGGCAACCTCAAGTTCGTGCGCCAGAGCATCCCCGACACGCTGCCCGGCGGGCACGTGACCTCCTTCGGCGCCGGGCTCGACGCCGGCGCGCTGTGGATGCCGACGGACGCCGTCACCTTCGGCGCCACGGTGCACGACCTCACCACCACCTACCTGGCGTGGAGCAACGGCACGCGCGAGCTGATCGTGCCGACGCTCGACACCGGCGTAGCGTTCAACTTCAAGCCCGCCGAGAGGCACACGCTCACCTGGGCGATTGACCTGGCGTGGGGCTTCGAGCGCCGCACGCTCGACAGCGAGATCTCGCTGGGCGGGCAGACCTGGGACGTCCGCACCGGGCTCGAGTGGTGGTACCGCAACATGCTGGCGCTGCGCACCGGCGCGGGCGGCAAGGACCTCGCGTTCGGCGCGGGGCTCCGCTACAAGCAGATCGGCGTGGACTACGCGGCGCAGCTCCACCGCTTCTTCGCGGCGGACGACCAGCAGTTCCCCGGCGACCAGAACCTCGACACCACGCACCTCGTCTCGGCCTCGTTCAGCTGGTAGCGGCCCGACTCGAGCGGAGGTCGTCGTGCACGCGGCCCGACCACGCCCTCGCGGCATCGGGCGAATGCACCTGCCGTCCACCCTGCGCACAAGGGTGGGACCGCACGTGCATCACCTCATCGCCGCCACGCGGCGCGTGAGCGTGCGGCCTTCGGCCTTCAGGCACACGAAGTAGAGCGCGCTGGCAACGGGGCGGCCGCCACCGTCGCGCCCGTCCCAGACCACCGCGTGATCGCCCGCCGGCAGCACTCCTTCGATCAGCCCGCGCACGCGCCGGCCCTGCTGGTCGAACACGGCGAGCGACACTTGCGCCGCACGCGGCAGGGCCAGCCGCAGCGTGGTCGAGCCGCGCAGCGGGTTGGGCGCCGGGGCCGAGAGCGCCAGCTCGCGAGGAAGATGACCGCCCGGCGCGGCCACCGTGCCCTCGGGCTGCAGGAACGCGTACGGTCCCTCGTTGCCGTGCAAGTCCACGGCTGAGAGTTTGTAGTAGGCCGGGACCCCGGCGGCATCCACGTAACCGGTGTCGGGCCGGGTGACGACGAGGTTGCCCGGGCCGGGGGTGAAGTCCGGCGTGGCGCCGCGATAGAGCCGGAACTCGGCGAAGTCGGCGGCGGTGCTGCGGCCCCAGTGGAGCGTGGCCGTGCCGCCTGCATACTGGCCGGTGAAGGGCGCAGGCGCGGGCGGGGCCAGGTTGTCCACCGAGTAGCCCGAGTCGGGGTCGGACATCCAGAATGGGTTCCCGCCGGACTGCTCGGCCATCACCATGAACGAGGTGCGCGGGTTGGACCCGGGCAGCGAGTCCGAAGTCGTGGGAGCGACGTAGCTGTACCCGGGCAGTCCACGGGCGTGGAGCGAGACGAGGTACTCCCAGTACACCGCCTGGACACCCTCGACCGTCGTCAGTCGCTCCCGCCGCCGGCTCACGCCGGAGCCGAGCGGGATCGCCGCGCCGCTCGCCGGGGGCGCGGGCCCGTTGGGGACGCGCCGCCAGACCGAATACCCGGTGATGGCGAAGGCAGGGAAGGCGTCGAGGTAGCTCGCGGTCCACTCGACCTGGACGAAGCCGCCCTGGTCGTTGGGCACGTCGCGGAC
>CAYHRW010000315.1:0-3158 GCA_964359105.1 uncultured bacterium | reverse complement strand
GCCGGTCCGTGCTGCCGCCCTCCGTGCTATAGTCCGTCGCTCACCGGCAGTGCCGCGCCCGGTCCGGGCGCGGTCGCCCGCGATCCCCGCGCCAGAGGCACCGTTGGCCGAGAAAGCCCCGGACGGCCTGGCGGCGATCCACGTCCGCGGCGCCCGCCAGCACAACCTCAAGAACCTCGACCTCGACCTGCCGCGGGGCCGGCTCACGGTCGTGACCGGCGTGTCGGGCTCGGGCAAGTCGTCGCTGGCCTTCGACACCCTGTACGCCGAGGGCCAGCGGCGCTACGTCGAGTCGGTCTCCACCTACGCCCGGCAGTTCCTCGACCTTCTCCCGCGCCCGGACGTGGACGCCATCCACGGACTCATGCCCGCGGTCGCCATCCAGCGGGCGTCGGCCACGCACAGCGCGCGCTCCACGGTGGGCACTGCCACCGAGGTCTACGACTACCTGCGCCTGCTGTTCGCCCGCCTCGGCGCCGTCCACTGCCTCGCGTGCGGCCGGCCGGTGCGGGCCGACAGCCCGCAGTCGGTCGTGAGCGAGGCCGTCGCGTGGCCCGAGGGGCAGCCGCTCCTGGTGCTCGCGCCGGTGCAGCTCTCGGAGCGCATGGCGTGGGAGGAGCAGGCCGGCCACCTGGTGCGCGCCGGCTACACGCGCGTCTTCGACCGCGGCGAGGTCCGGGCGCTCGAGCCGCCGCCGCGGCTCGGGCGCGGCACGGCGCAGGTGCTGGTGGTGGTGGACCGCTTCACCTGGCGCGCGGGGGAGGAGTCGCGGCTCGCTGACTCGTGCGAGCAGGCCTTCCGGCGCGGCGAGGGCCGCCTCCTGCTCGGGCGCGGCGACGGCGCGCCCGAGCGCCGCAGCGAGCGCTGGGAGTGCGCGCACTGCGGCACGCCCGCGCCACGCCCCGAGCCCGCCCTGTTCTCCTTCAACAGCCCGCTGGGCGTGTGCCCGGCCTGCCGCGGGTTCGGCAACGTGCTCACGTTCACCGAGGGCCTCATCGTGCCGGACCCCTTGAGAAGCCTGCGCCAGGGGGCGCTGAGGCCCTGGGCGGGCTCCTGGAAGAGCATCGCGTGGCCGCGCGTCGAGAAGCTCGCGCGCGAGCGCGGCATCCCGCTCGACGTGCCCTGGAGCCGGCTCGCCGCGGAGCATCGCCGCCTCCTGCTCGAGGGTGGCGAAGGCTTCCGCGGCGTGATCCCGTTCCTCGAGCGCCGGCAGGAGAAGTCGTACAAGGCGGGCAACCGCTTCCTGGTGAAGAGGTACCAGACCGCCCTGCCCTGCGCCGGATGCGGCGGCACGCGGCTGCGGAAGGAGGCGCTGGCGGTGCGGCTCGCCGGCCGGACCATCGCCGAGGTCAACGCGCTGACGGTGGCGGAGAGCGTGGCCTGGGTGGCGGGGCTCGCGTTCACTGACTCCGAGCGTGCGGTCGCCGGCCCGGTGATAAGGGAGCTCGAGGCGCGGCTGCGGTTCCTGGAGCGCGTGGACCTGGGCTACCTCACGCTCGACCGGCTGACCCGCACGCTCTCGTGCGGCGAAGCGCAGCGCATCGAGCTGGCGAACGCGCTGGGCGCGAACCTGGCGGACACGCTCTACGTGCTCGACGAGCCCACGGTGGGGCTCCACCCCCGCGACACCCACCGGCTGGTGGCGATCCTCGAGGAGCTGGCCGCGCGCGGCAACACGCTGGTGGTGGTGGAGCACGAGCCCCTGGTCATGCGCGCCGCCGCGCACCTGGTGGACCTCGGCCCGGGCGCCGGCGAGCAGGGCGGCCGGCTGCTCTATGCCGGCCCCGGCGGCGAGGCGCTCGAGCGGGTGGACACCGAGACCGCGCGCTACCTGCGCGGCGAGCAGCGGGTCGAGCGCCGCCGCATCGCAGGCGCGCCGACCGCCTTCGTGACGGTGCAGGGCGCCCGGCATCACAATCTGAAGGACGTGGACGCGCGCTTCCCGCTCGGGCGGCTCACCGCGGTGACCGGCGTGTCGGGCTCGGGCAAGAGCAGCTTGGTCGAGGAGGTGCTCTACCGCGCGGCGAGGCGCGCGCTCGAGGGGCGCGCCGAGGAGCCGCCCGGCGCTCACCGCGCGGTCGGCGGGCTCGAGAAGCTCGAGCGCGTGGCGCTGGTGGACCAGTCGCCGATCGGCCGCACGCCGCGCTCCTGCCCGGTCACGTACATGGGCGCCTTCGCGGCGCTCCGCGAAGTCTACGCGCGCCAGCCGGCGGCGCTGGCGCGCGGGCTCCGGGAGGGGGCGTTCTCGTTCAACACCGCGGGCGGGCGCTGCGAGGCCTGCGAGGGCGCGGGCTGGGTCACGGTCGAGATGTACTTCCTCGCCGACCTGCTGGTGCCGTGCGAGGCGTGCCATGGCGACCGCTACCGGCGCGAGGTGCTCGAGGTGCGCCACCGGGGCCTGAGCATCCGCGACGCGCTCGACCTCACCGTGGACCAGGCGTTCCAGCACTTCGCGAGCGAGCCCAGGTTCACGCGCGCGCTCCACATCCTGCGGCGCGTGGGGCTCGGCTACCTCAAGCTCGGCCAGCCCGCGAACCGGCTCTCGGGCGGCGAGGCGCAGCGCCTGAAGATCGCGCGCGAGCTCTCCGGGCGCGGCGGCGGCCCCACGCTCTACCTGCTGGACGAACCGACCGTGGGTCTCCACTTCGCCGACGTCCAGCGCCTGCTCGAGGTGCTCGACGACCTCACCGCGCGCGGTGACACCGTGGTGGTGGTCGAGCACAACCTGGACGTCATCCGCAACTGCGACTGGGTCGTGGACCTGGGCCCCGACGGCGGCGAGGCCGGCGGCCGCCTGCTGGCCGAGGGCCCGCCCGAGGCCATCGCCGCGTGCGAGGAGTCGTGGACCGGGCGCTACCTGAAGGGCGAGACGCCGCCGGTCGGGGACCGTCCGGGGCGGGAGCGGTGGCCGGGCGGCCCGTTGAAACGCGGCCGGGGGCCGGGCAGACTCGTCCCATGACCGATGAGAGCCGGATCCCGGCCGGTGTGGTGCAACTCGACGAATTCCGCTGGATGCTGCCGCGGGAGGGCGGCATGCGGGTGCCCGGCGTGCTGATCGCGAACCGGGCGCTGCTCGAGAAGATGCTCTCCGACCGGACCCCCCAGCAGGTGAAGAACGCCGCACACCTGCCCGGGATCCTCGAGGCCTCGATCGCGAT
>CAYHRW010000314.1:0-3159 GCA_964359105.1 uncultured bacterium | reverse complement strand
CTGGGGGTGTTGTTGGTGGGTACCCCGGGGGGCCGGGGGTCGGGGGGGAGGTAGCGGGCTGCCCCCGGGTCCGCGGGTCCCCCGGTCCCGCCGCGCCAGCGGCACCGCCGCCAGCATCCGCAGCAGATCGCGGCGCTCCATCAGCTCCTCGGCACCAGGTTGCGGACCCGGTCGAGCTCGCGGCGCGCCTCGGGGACGAACGCGCTCTCCGGGTAGGTGAGGATCAGTGCCTCGAGCCGCTGGGCGGCGCCGGCGGCGTCACCGCGCGCGGCCAGGGCGCGCGCCAACGCCAGCTGCGCGGCCGGGGCCTGGGGGGACGTGGGATACCGCTCGAGCACGTCGCCCCACAGCTGCTCGGCGAGCGCGCCGTCACGGGCGGCTGCCGCGTAGCGCGCCGCCCACGAGAGGACCTCGGGCCAGCCCTTCGGGAGCCCCGGCCCGCGCGCAAGCTGCGCCAGCGCGCGCGCGGCGGCGGCCGTGTCTCCCCGGGCGGCGAGGAGCAGCGCCGCGCCGAGCGCCGGCAGCGAGTCGACCTCGACACCCTGGAGCAGCGCGAGCGTCGCCGCGCGTTCGGTCGCCGCGGCGCCTTCGGCCGGCCGCACCCCGGCGCTCCGCAGCAGCTCGCGGGCCGCCGCGAGGTTGCCGCGGTACAACGCGACCCACCCGCGGACCTCGTCACCGGCGAGCGACGAGTCGGTCCGCACCGCCGCCCCGGCCCGGTCGAGCCCGCCGCGCGCGATCCACGCGCGCGCCACGGCGAGCGCGATCCGCCCGACGTCGCTCCCGGGCAGCCGCTCGCGGCCCTGCTCGAGCAGCCGCTCGGCTTCGGCCGGGTTGCCCTCCCGCACGTACAGCTCGATCAGCGTCGTCGCCGCGGAGGCCGCGGCGTTCGCCGGCGCGCCCGGGTCGTCGGCCATCGCGCGCAACACCCGCCGCGCCGCCGCGCCGTCACCCGCTTCGGCGTAGGCACGCGCCGCCGCGACGCGCCACTGGCTCGCCTCGCCCGGCGGCATCGCCGCCGCGAGCTGCTCCAGCGCCGCACCCGCCACCCGCTGGGCCGCCTCCCCCGGCTGGGCCCGCGCGCGGTCGGCGAAGCTGCGCAGCGCGGCGGCAAGCCCGGCCCGCTCGCGGGGCAGCGCGGACCGCAGCATCACCCACGCCTGCTCGGGCTCGTTCCATCCCAGCAGCAGCTCGGCCGCGACGCGGCGCGGCACCGCCGCGCTGTCGCCTTCGGTGAGGAGGCGCAGCAGCCGGTCGCGCACCGCCACCGGCGCCGCCTGGAGCGCGAACGCGGCGGCCGCGCCAAGGGCGGGCTGCCGCAGCAGCGCCGTGCGCCATTCCGTCGCGGCGCGCGGCCAGTTCCCCGCGATCACCTCGAGCTGCGCCAGCTCGGGCTGGAGCGCGTTCGGGTCAAGCAACCGCTCGCGCGCGACCTCGATCGTCGTGCGCGCGTCCTCGTGGCGGCCCGCGGCCAGCAGCAGCCGCGCCATCTCGCGGTAGGGCGTCTCGCTCCGCGGCGCCGCGTCGATCCAGCGCTGCAGCACCTGCGCCGCCAGGCTCGTCCCTCCCGCGGCCTGCGCCGTGCGCAGCTCGATGCCGCGCGCGGTGGCATCGGCCGGGTCCCGCCGCAACGCGGCCTCCACCAGCGGGAGGATCGAGTCGCGCCAGCCGAGCTGCGCGTACACGCGCTCGGCGCCCAGGAGCCCGGCGGGGCTCGCCGGCTCGCGCGCGAGGATCACGCGAAACGCGTGGGCTGCCTCCTGAAGCCTCCCCTGCCGTTCCAGATCGAGGGCGCGCGCGAGAACGTCCTGCGCGCCGGCTGCCGACGCCAGCAGGCAGAGGGCGCAGAGCGCGCAGAGGGCGCAGTCGGCTTTCAGTCGGTCAGCGAACCGTCGCATTCAACCGCCTGAAGTAGTCCAGGACCATCGCCCGCTCGGCGGGCGAGAGGTTCCTGAGCGTCGCCCACGACGGCACCGGATAGCGCAGCGTCGCGCCCTGCGCGGTGCCGGCCGGAACGCGCGCGGCGCGCGCGCGGGCCGTCTCGCTCTTGCGTTCGGGGTCCTCGGGCTCTTCGTCGTTGCGCAGGGTGCGCCCGGCGTCGAGCATCCGGCGGAACAGCCGCTGCTGGCGCTCCAGCGTCGAGCGGTCGAGCCGCGCCTGCTCGATGCGGTCGGCGAGCTGCCGCGCCTCGTCGGCCAGCTGCTCGGGGCGCCCTGGCAGGCCACGGTCGCCGAGCCGTTCCAGCTCGTTGGCGAGCGCACGCTGCCGGGCCGCGAGGGCGCGCAGCTGCTGGAGCACCACTTCCTGGCCGCCGCCGAGCATCGGGATCAGCCCGCCGAGCTGGTCGTTGAGCTGGCCCTGCTGGCCCGCCAGCTCCGCCATCCGCTGCAGCGCTTCGGCGAACCCCGAGCCCGACTGCGCTCCCGCCACCTGGTCGCGGTTGCGCATCAGCTGGAAGGCGGCCTGCGACAGCGCTTCCGCCGCGTCCTGCGCCTGCTGGGCCGCCTCGTCCGCGTTCGGCGACGGCCCCTCGAGGGCCTGGCGCGAGTTCCCCACGCGCTCACGCGCCTGGCCCAGCGCGGTGCCGAGCCGCGGCGAGACCAGCGCGTGGCGCCCCGCCGCCTGCTGGAGGCGGCGCAGCACCTGGTTGATCCCCTGCTCCATCGCCGACTGGCGGCCCCGAGCGTCGGCCGAGCCCTCGCCGCGCCGCAGCTGTTCAGCGAGCCGGTTCTCCTCGGCGGCGAGCGCGATCGTCTCCTCGAGCGCGGCGTCCATCGAACGCAGCACCTCGATCCGCCACCCCGCGGACATCTGCCGCTGGCGCTCCCGCAGCTGCTGCGGCACGGGCCGCAGCGCCTGCGCCGCGCGCTCGCCGCGCTCCCCCGCCTCGCCGCGCCGGCCGCCCTCCATGGACTGCGCGGCCTGGTCCATCTGCGACTCGGCCTGCTGTGCGCTCCCGGCGGCGCTATCCACCGCGGCGGCGGTGGCGCTGTCGCCGCGCTCCCGCATCCGCTCGGCGAGCTCCCCGAGCGCGCGCTGAAGCGAGTCGGTGTCCGCCTCGAGGCGCCGCTGCTCCCGGCCCGCGCCCGCGCTGTCGCGTTGCTGCGGGGCCCGCTGCGCCCACTCCTGCTCGGCGCGCTGCAGCTCCTCGGCGTTCTG
>CAYHRW010000313.1:0-3168 GCA_964359105.1 uncultured bacterium | reverse complement strand
CGGTGCCTGGACTTGAACGGCAACGGCCGCCTCGACCCCACCGAGGACTACGTGGTGACGGGACTGCCGGCCTACGGACCGGCGACGGAGGGGGACTCGCTCAAGGTCTTCTGGTCGCCCACGCTGCTCGCGGCCGCGCGCGACCAGGGCCTCTTCGGCCCGCAGTGGCCGGCGCACGCGGCCACCCCGGAGATGGCGCAGAGTTACTGGGACGCCCGCGATGCCACGCGCTTCTACGCGCCGCTCGGAGCCGCGCGCCCGGACTTCGCCGCGCTGCTCCTCTACCGCAAGGGCGACCACGTGCAGGCCGAGGACGATCACGCGCACGTCCGCCAGGCCTACGACGGCTTCATGAACCACGGGATGTGGTGCCGGCTCAACCCCGACAGCTCCTACTACGCCCTGTTCGCCGCGCCGCCCGCCGGCTACGTCGAGACGCCCGCGAACGCCGCCGTGGCGGGCGCCGAGATGAAGGCGCACGGCGAGCCCAATACGGTGAACCTGAATACATTCGACGTGGCCGGCGTCTGCGAGATGGCCGACCGCGTGCACTACGGCGTGTGGGACGCCGACCTGCACGGCACCATCGCCCCCGAGAGCGCGCTCGCCGTGCCGGACCAGCGCGGCGACGCCCCGGGCGCGTTGCGCGTCACCGTGCTGGACCTGGTCCGCGGCGACGGGATGCTGTCCGTGCGGCTGTCGGGCGCGCACGCCGGGGCGACGCTGCGTCTCTCGCTGCACGACGCCGCCGGGCGGGTGGTGTGCGGCACCGCGCTCGACGCAGGAGCGGGTGAGCGAACGTGGCGCTGGAAGCTCGAACGGAACGGAGCGCGCGTGCCCGCGGGCGTCTACTGGGTCGCGGCGCGGCAGGACGGCAGAGAAGGCGCGAGCGCCCGCGTCGTCGTGGTGCCATAGAGAGGTTCGCCTCATGACTTCGAGCCACGCCGCGCCCATCGAATGCCGTGATCGGCTCCCCCCACCATCCGCGAGGCGGTTGGCGCGGGGAGCGCTCGGCTTGCCGGCCGCCGCCGCGTGCGTCCTGGCGGCGGTGATGGCGACTCGGGATGTCACCGCCCAGGCCCTTCCCTACGAGCAGTCCCCCTTCGGCTTCCACCCGGCGTCCGTCGGAGGCGGGCCGAACCCGCCCTTCCGTGACGCGCAGGACATCGGCGTGCGCTGGCACCGGCCGCCGGTCTATGTCTTCTGGTCCATCGTGCAGCCGGACCGCGCCGTCCCGGTCTACATCTGGTCCATGTACGACACGCAGTTTCGCGGGGTGCCGGTGGGGATGAACATCCTGGCCAACATCACCGTGGAGCCCACCGCGAGCGGCTACTCGGTGCCCGGGTCGTATCTGCCCGTGGATTCGATCGCATACCTGGCTTTCGTCCGCGCCGCGGTGGAGCGCTACGACGGTGACGGCGTCGCGGACATGTCCGGCCTCCAGGTGCCCATCCGCCACTGGCAGGTGGACAACGAGCCGAATTTCATCAGGCAGGGCAGCGACTACGCGCGCCTCCAGGCCATGACCCACGCGGCCATCAAGGAGGCGTGCCCCGGCTGCCAGGTCCTGATCGGCGGCGCCACGGGCTTCCCCCAGGGCTACGCGGAGAGTTTCCTCGCCAACTACGCGCCTTACCTGGCCGCTCTCGGCGGGTGCTGCGTGGACGTGTTCGACTTTCACTGGTACGGGACCGCGACCGGCGACTACCGCCTCATCGCCCCGGTCCTGGACACCATCAGGGCCAGGCTCGCCGAGACCGGCTTCGGCGACCTCCCGATCTGGGTCACCGAGATGGGCACCTACAGCGGAGACCCGGCGGACTTCCCTCTTGTTCCGCTCCCCTACCAATCCGAAGAGCAGCAGGCCGCGGACCTCCTGAAGCGTTTCGTTTACCCGCTCTCGCTTGGGGTCCGCAAGGTGTTCCCCGCCTTCGGGCTGATGGAGGGCTTCCAGCACAACGACGGCTACTTCGACCACACCGGGTTGATCTACGACGGCTCCGGGTCGGGCGACCTCGGCCGCGGGGTGAGGAAGCTGGGGTACTACACGTACAGGCTGATGACGCGGACGCTGGAGGGCAGCCGGTGGACGGAGGTGCGCGCCGCCGCGGAAGACACCGTGCAGAAAACGTACGTCTACGAGTTCCCCAAGGACAGCAGCCCCGTCTGGGTCGCCTGGTGGGACTACTACGCGGACCCGACGTACTCCCCGGGTATGTCCAGGGTCGTGACCCTGAGCGGCCTGCAGGCCGACAGCGCGCTCGTCACCGAGGCGGTGCCCCGGTTCGCCACCGGCGCCGAGGTGACCGACGAGGCCACGGCCTTCCGCCGGGAGGCTCTCCCGGTCTCGGGCGGGAGCCTGCAGCTCGCGCTGGGCACGAGGCCGGTGTTCGTCGTGGCTGCGGACAGCATCGTCGGCGTGGGCGGGGAGCAGCCTCCGGGCGTCGCGCTCCAGATCCGGGCTCTGAACCTGGTGCGCGGCGACGGCGAGCTGCGCGTGCGGCTCGCGGGGATGCGGCCCGGGGCTCCGATCACAATCGCGCTCCTCGACCCCGCCGGGCGCACGATGTGGCGGACGGAGGCCGAGGGGTGCGACACGGCATGCGAACGTCGCTGGAGGCTCGAGCGCGGTGGCGCGCGGGTGCCCGCCGGCGTGTACTGGATCATGGCCCGGCAACAGGGCATCGGCGCCGCCAGCGACCGCGTCCTGGTACTGCCGTAGCGAAGACGCGCACGTCGCTGAGGAGACAACCATGAGGACCGCATCACGCTCACGTCATCCGCTCGCGGGCGCCCTGACCGGGGTCCTGCTCGCGGCGGCCCTGCTTCGCCCCGCTCCGCTGCGCGCCTGCGACCCCGCGACGTGGGGCGCCGCCGACTCCCTCGCGCGCCCGGCGTGCCGCCTGCTCGATGAAGGCGTCTCGCTGCTACAGGGCGCCGAGGCGGCCGCGCTGCCGCAGCCCGGCGTCGGGTGGAGCCACCTCATCAGCGTGGAGTCCAACAGCTACAACCCGGACTGCAACCCGTGGGTCACCGCCGACCACCGCAAGCTGTTCTTCATCACCTGGGACGGGCTGAACGGCCCGGCACGGCCCGGCTTCCAGGGAGAGTGGGACATCTACGAGGCCCAGTGGGACAGCACGCTCGGGCGCTGGGGCACGCCGG
>CAYHRW010000312.1:1160-3180 GCA_964359105.1 uncultured bacterium | reverse complement strand
GGTCCGGCTGCCCTCGACTGGGCTCGGGCCAGGGAAGCCGGACCCTACGATCAAGCTGGAAGCCGGAAGCTGATAGCTGGAAGCTGGTAGGTGACTGCTTCTCTCCCGTGCTGAGCACCCTTTACGCAGCCGTGGCCCGTCGACGTCGCGCGTGGTACGACCGCCACCCCGAGGCGCGGCGGCGGCTCGCGCGGCCTGTCATCAGCGTCGGCAACATCGCCGTCGGCGGGAGCGGCAAGACGCCGGTGGTCGCCCACCTCGCGCGGCTGCTCGCCGGCGCCGGCGAGCGGCCCGCGGTGCTGAGCCGCGGCTACGCGCGCCGCGTCGAGGCCGACGGCGTCGTCGTCGTGCGGGATCGCCAGCGGATGGTCTCGGACCTCGCGCACGCCGGCGACGAGCCGCTGATGCTCGCGCGTGGGCTGGACGGCGTCGCCGTCCTGGTCGCGAGCGATCGTCATCTTGCCGGCGTTCTCGCGGAGCGGCAGTTCGACGCCAGCGTCCACCTGCTCGATGATGGGTTTCAGCATATGATGCTGGAGCGCGACGTCGATCTGGTGCTGGTGGACGCGCAGGATCTGGAGGAGCGGCGCACGCTGCCGGGCGGGCGGCTGCGCGAGCCGATTGACACACTCGCGCGCGCCGATGCCGTGGCGTTCGCGGGCGACGTGGAGGCCGCGCGGCCGCGGCTCGCCGCGCTGGGCGCGCGGCGCGTGTTCCAGCTCGCGCGGCGCCTCGAGAGACCGCGCCGGTGCGACGCGCCCGAGGTTCCGGCGGCGATCGCGCCGGGCGCGCGCGTGCTGGCCGTCGCCGGCATCGCGCGGCCCGAGCGGTTCGCGGCGGCGCTGAAGGCGGCGGGATGGATCGTCGCCGGCGAGCTGTGGTTCCGCGACCATCATCCCTATGGAGCGGCTGACGTCGAGCGGATGCTGCGCCGGGCCGCCGAGACGCGCGCCGACGCCGTGCTGACGACCGAAAAAGATCTCGTGCGGCTGCTGCCGGTCCTGCCCGCGGCGGCGCCCATCGCGTGGGTGCCGCTCGCCGTCAGCGTCGAGCCGGCCGTGGAATTCCGCGCGTGGCTCGTCGAGCGGATTGCCGCGGCGCGCGACTGAACCCCTTTGCGTCATCGCCTCGAATACCTCGCCGTCCGGAGCGTCCAGCAGGCGGTGCGTGTGCTGCCGTGGCGCGTGGCGCACGCGTGCGGCTCGGCGCTCGGCCTGACGTTCTACGCGGTGGACGGCCCCCACCGCCGGCTGGCGATCACCAACCTCCAGGGCGCGTTCCCGCTGCGGACGCCGCAGGAGTGCCGGACGATCGCGCGCGCGACGTTCGTCCACTTCGGTCGCCTGCTCGTCGAGCTGCTCAAGTTCAGCTCGCTGCCCCTGGATCGGATCCTCACGCGCGTCGAGTTCGAGGGCCGCGAGCGGGTTGAGGCCGCGCTCGCGCAGGGCCGCGGCGTGCTCCTGTTCACGGGCCATTTCGGATTCTGGGAACAGCACGCGCTCGCGCACGCGCTCGGCCTGCAGCCGATGTCGGTGGTCGCGCGCGCCCTCGACAACCCGCACCTCGACGCGCTGCTCGAACGGGTGCGCTCGCGCACGGGGAACTCGGTCATCTACCGGCGCGGCGGGCTGCGCCGCATCATGCGCGCGCTCGGGGCGAACCAGATCGTCGCGCTCCTCATCGATCAGCACGTTCAGGCCGCCGACGCCGTCTACGTCGAGTTCTTCAACCGGCCGGCTGCCACGACCTCGGCGCTCGCGGCGCTCGCGCTCCGCACTGGCGCGCCGGTCATTCCCGCGCTCGCGCTGCCGATCGGCAGCGGGCGCTACAAGCTGATCTACGAGCATCCGGTCGAGCCGCCGCGCCCGGACGACCCGGACCAGGTCCGCGAGTTCACGCAACGCTGCACGGACGTGCTCGAGATGTACGTGCGGCGCTACCCGGAACTGTGGCTGTGGATGCACCGCCGCTGGCGCGACGTCGACCCGTCGCTGGGGGCGCGGGGGATGTTCCCGATCGC
>CAYHRW010000312.1:0-1060 GCA_964359105.1 uncultured bacterium | reverse complement strand
TGCCCAACTGGCTGGGTGACGCCGTGATGGCGTTGCCGGCGGTGGGCGCCGTGCGCCGGCACTTCGCGGACGCGGCGCTCACGGTGGCCGCGCCGGCGTCAGTCGCGCCGCTTTTCGCCGAAGCGACCGGCCTCGATCCGAGTGACACGCTGGTGCTGCCGGGCTCGCGGCGCGCGCAGCAGGCGGCGCTCGCGAACGGCAGGTTCGATCTCGCGATCCTGCTGACGAACTCGTTCGGATCGGCGTGGATCGCGCGGCGCGCGGGCATCGGCGAGCGCTGGGGATATCGCGCCGACTTCCGCGGCTGGCTGCTCTCGCGCGCGGTGAGCCGGCCGCGCGGGCGCGTGCACCAGGCGGAGTACTACCGGCGCCTCGTCGCCGGGCTCGGCGTGGAGGCCGAGCCCGGACTTCCGCGCGTAGAGGTGACCGAAGCCACGCGCCGCCGCGCCGAGGATCTGCTGGCGCAGCACGGCTGGGATCGCCGCGCCCCGCTCGTGGGCCTCGCGCCGGGGGCGGTGTACGGCCACGCGAAACGGTGGCCGCCCTCGCGCGCCGGCGAGCTCGTCGCGCGCCTCGCCGAGCGCGGCGTGACGGCCGTGCTCGTCGGCGCGGCAGGCGACCGCGACGCGGGTCGTGAGATAGAATCGACGAGTGCGCGCACGGGCGGCCGCGCGCCGCGGCTCATCAACCTCATTGGCCAGACCGATCTGCGGCTGGCGATGGGCGTGATGGCTAGCTGCCGCGCCTTCGTGTCGAACGATTCGGGCGCCCTGCACCTGGCCGCGGCGGTGGGGCTGCCGGTCGTCGCGATCTTCGGGCCGACCGACGAGCGCGTGACGGCGCCGCTCGGCGATCACGACCTCATCGCGCACCGCGTGTTCTGCCGGCCCTGCATGCTGCGCGACTGCCCGATCGATCACCGCTGCATGAAGGGCATCACGTCCGCCATGGTCTTCGACGCTCTAGCGCGCAGGCTGGATCGGTCTACGGTGTGAGCGACGCGCCTGGCGGGGTGCACCCCTCGGCAAGCTCGGGGTGCCCTGAGCCTGTCGAAGGGCAG
>CAYHRW010000311.1:0-3192 GCA_964359105.1 uncultured bacterium | reverse complement strand
ACGAACACGCTCGCGGTGATGTGCATGGCGTTCACCAGCACCATGCCTTCCTGCACCCCGCTCGCGCGCACGATCCGCTCGACCTCGGGCGTGAGGTTCACGAAGCCGCGCCGCGAAGGCACGTGCATCCACAGGTACTCGGTGTGGGATCTCATCGCCGGCAACCTATCACGCCGCCCGCGCGGCGCGCGGACCGGGCGGCGCTTGAGGCGGCCCGGGGGCTCTGCTAACTTGCGGGCCCGTCCGCAGGGAGCGCCGCGTGCTCCCGCCGGCGCGTCCCCACCGCGCGGCGGCCAGGACTTCCGCCGATCCCGAACCGGGCCCCGATCCAGAGGAGCGACCCCGTGGCGACCAACGGACTCTCCGAGATCGTCATCGTCTCCGGAGCGCGCACCGCGATGACCGAGTGGATCGGCGGCAGGCGCGGCGACGGGCTGCCGGGCGGCGCGCTCGCGTCGGTCTCGGCGATCGATCTCGGCGCCGTGGCCGCGAAGGCCGCGCTCGAGCGCGCCGGGCTACCGCCCGGGACCATCGACCACGTCATCATGGGCAACGCCATGCAGACCTCGGGCGACGCGCTCTACGGCGCGCGCCACGTCGCGCTCAAGGCGGGGCTCCCGGAGCAGGTCCCCGCTCTCACCGTGAACCGGCTGTGCGGCTCGGGGCTGCAGGCGGTGGTGAGCGCGGCGCAGCAGATCCAGACCGGCGAGTCCGCCTGGGTGGTCGCGGGCGGGATGGAGAACATGAGCCAGGCGCCGCACGTCATCCGCGGGGCGCGCGCCGGGTTCCGCCTCGGGCAGGGGCAGCTCGAGGACTCGCTCATGGCCGCGCTCACGGACACGCTGTGCGGGTTCCCCATGGCGCTGACCTCCGACAACCTGGCGCGCAGGTACGGCATCACGCGCGATCAGCAGGACGAGTACGCGCTGCGCTCGCACACGCTCGGCAACCGGGCGACGCAGAACGGGCGTTTCGCCGAGGAGATCGTGCCGGTCGAGGTGAAGCAGGGGAAGAAGACAGTGACGGTGGACCGGGACGACCACCTGTTCCCCGACACCACGCTCGAAGGGCTGGCGAAGCTCCCGCCCGCGTTCGGGCCGGAGTCGTTCGTCACCGCGGGCAACGCCTCGGGCATCGTGGACGGCGCCGCGGCGATGGTGGTGACCAGCGCCGCGAGCGCGCGCGCCACCGGGAAGGAGCCGCTCGGCTTCGTGCGCGCGTACGCGAGCGTGGGCGTGGAGCCGGAGTTCATGGGCATCGGCCCGGCCCCCGCCATCCGCAGCGCGTGCGAGAAGGCGGGGCTCAGGGTCGAGGACCTCGACCTCTTCGAGATCAACGAGGCGTTCGCCGGCCAGTACCTGGCGGTCGAGAAGGAGCTCGGTCTCGACCGCGACAGGGTCAACGTGAACGGCGGCGCCATCGCGCTCGGCCACCCGCTCGGCGCCACCGGCGCGCGGCTCATCTACACGCTCCTGGTCGAGCTCGGCCGGCGCAGGCGGCGCCTCGGCGTGGCTTCGGCGTGCATCGGCGGCGGGCAGGGCATCGCGGTCGTGCTCGAGCGGGCGTAGGCGCGGGCCCGGCGCGGCGCCGGGCTTTGGCGGGACACGGTAGCATTGCACTTGCCCCGGAGCGGGGCGCGGCGGTTTACTGGGGCGGCGACGCGACCTCCCCTGCTTCCTCGGACCCGGCGGCCGACTCATCTCCCATGGACGAACGCGACCTCATCTACGACTGGAACGAAGCGGGCGAGCGCTGGGAGCGCCCGCCGTTCCGCGTCCAGCTCGACGACGAGACGTTGCGCGATGGCCTGCAGTCACCTTCGGTGCGCAGCCCGTCCATCGAGGAGAAGCTCGAGATCCTCCACCTCATGGAGCGGCTGGGGATCGACACCGCCGACATCGGCCTCCCCGGCGCCGGACCGCACGTGGTCCGGGACGTCACCCGGCTGGCGCAGGAGATCCGCGACGCGCGTCTCAAGATCCGCGCCAACTGTGCGGCGCGCACCCTGGATCAGGACATCACGCCGGTGATCGAGATCTCGCAGAAGGTCGGCATCCCGATCGAGGTCTGCACGTTCATCGGCTCCTCCCCGATCCGCCAGTACGCCGAGAACTGGACCCCCGACGACATGTTGCAGCACACCGAGGACGCCGTGACGTACGCGGTGTCGCACGGCCTGCCGGTGATGTACGTCACCGAGGACACGGTGCGCGCGCAGCCCGCCACGCTGCGGCGGCTGTTCCTCGCGGCCATCCGCTGCGGCGCCTCGCGGCTGTGCCTGTGCGACACGGTCGGCCACGCCACACCCACCGGCGCGGCGAACCTGGTGCGCTTCGCGCGCGAGGTGGTGCGCGAGAGCGGCGCGCCGGTGGAGCTCGACTGGCACGGGCACTGCGACCGGGGGCTGGCCGTGATCAACACGCTGGCCGCGGTGCGCGCCGGCGTCACGCGGGTGCACGGCTGCGCCATCGGCATCGGCGAGCGCGTGGGCAACACCCCGATGGACCAGCTGCTCGTGAACCTGAAGCTGCTGGGCTGGATCGACAACGACCTCACCGCGCTCACCGAGTACTGCGAGAAGGTGAGCGCCGGGACCGGCGTGCCGGTGCCGCCCAATTACCCGGTGGTGGGACGCGACGCGTTCCGCACCGGCACCGGCGTGCACGCCGCCGCGGTCATCAAGGCCTACCGCAAGGGCGAGGACTGGCTCGCCGACCGCGTCTACTCCGGCGTGCCGGCGAGCTGGGTGGGCCGCCGCCAGGAGATCGAGATCGGGCCGATGAGCGGGCTGAGCAACGTCGTGTTCTGGCTCGAGAGCCGCGGCATCGAGCCGACCCCCGAGCGCACCCAGGCGGTGTTCCAGCGCGCCAAGACCGTGGACCGCGTGCTCACCGACGAGCAGATCCTGGCCGTGCTGAACGCGCTCGACGAGACCGACATCTCGTGAGGACCCCGCCCCCCTTCCGGCTCCTCGCGGCGCATCTACCTGGACAATCTCCTCTCCGGACTTCAGAAGCAAGATTTGATTATTCTTGCAGCTCGACCTTCCATGGGTAAGACTACTCTTGCGCTGGACATCGCGCGCCTAGCTGCGACTCAGCACGATAAATCAATTTTAATTTTCTCTTTGGAAATGTCTTCACAGCAATTGGTAGACAGAATGCTCTCGGCACAATCACGCGTGAACGCTTG
>CAYHRW010000310.1:0-3204 GCA_964359105.1 uncultured bacterium | reverse complement strand
GGTCGGGGCGTAGCGCAGCCTGGTAGCGCACCTGCATGGGGGGCAGGTGGTCGCTGGTTCAAATCCAGTCGCCCCGACCATTCTTCTTTCCTTCCTGATGCCACGGCGCCCACCGATCCGCCCGCAGCGGAAGCACCCGCCGGGCGTCCAGCGTGAGCGCGGGGTCCCGGACATGCTCGCCTGGCTCCTCTACCTGATCGCCGACCTGCTGGTGCGGGCGCTGCCGGTGCGCGCCGCCGACGCGCTGGCGCTGGCGGTCGCCCGGGCGGCCTTCGCGGCCGGCCTGCCCACCCGCCGCGCCCTCGAGGAGAACCTGGCGCGCCTGCTGGACGCGGCGCCGCCGGGGGACGTGCGCGCCCGGGCGCGCGAGTGCTTCGCGAGCTTCGCCCTGAGCTTCACCGACTTCCTGCGCCTAGCGCACCGCGGCCCCGGCGCCCTGGAGGGTGCCGTCGAGGTGCACGGCGCCGAGCACCTGGAGGCGGCGCGCCGGTCCGGGCGCGGCGTCATCCTGCTCTCCGCCCACCTCGGCAACTGGGAGCTGGGCGCCGCGTGGCTGGCCGCGCACGGCGCGCGCGTGAACGTGGTGGCGCGCCCGCACGCCAGCCGCCGGGTGGAGCGCTTCTTCGCGCGCCGGCGCGAGGCCTGGGGTGTCCAGCGGCTTCCGGCCCCGCCGCTGTGGAAGGCCGCGGCCGAGGCGCTGCGCCGTCGCGAGTGGGTGGCGCTGATGGCCGACCGCGGGCCGTGCGGTCGCGACGCCGCCCGCAGCCCGGTGTGCGCCTGGGCGCGCGCGCTCTCGCGCCGCACCGGCGCGCTGGTGCTGCCGGCCGTGTTCGTGCGGCTCCCCGACCGCCGCTACGCCGCGTGCTTCGAGCGGCCGTTCCAGCCGGAGCAGGAGCGCGGCGACGGCGGCCTCGAGGCGATCCGCCGCTACCTCCGGCGCTACCCGGGACAGTGGTCGGCGTTCGAGCCGCTGGCGGGAGGGATCGCCTGATGCGCGTGGCCGCGCTCATCCCCGCGTACCAGGCGGCCGCCCACCTGGGGGAGGTGATCCTGCGGCTGCAGGCGCTGGCCGGGCCACCCGACATCCTGGTGGTGGACGACGGCTCGCGCGACGCCACCGCGGCGGTGGCGTGCGCCCTCGGCGCGCGCGTGCTCTCCTTCGCGGGCAACCGTGGCAAGGGGAGCGCGCTGGTGGCCGGGTTCGAGGCGCTGCGCGGCGACTACGACGCGGTGGTGACGCTCGACGCCGACGGCCAGCATCCGCCCGAATGCCTGCCCGACTTCGTGCGCGCCGCCGAGGCGGGCGCCGACCTGGTGCTGGGCCGGCGCGAGCGCACGCCCGACATGCCGTGGGAGCGCCGCTTCGCCAACGACTTCTCCTCGCGCTGGACCGCGATGCTGGCGGGCCAGACCGTCTCGGACAGCCAGTGCGGCTACCGGCTCCACCGCAGCACGGTGCTGGCGCGCACGCCGATCTCGCCCGGCCGCTACGAGCTCGAGACCGAGATCATCGTGCGCGCCGCGCGCCTCGGCTTCCGCATCGCCGAGGTGGCGATCCCCACGGTCTACGCGAACGAGGAGAGCCACATGCGCCGGACCCGCGACGTGCCGCGCATCGTCGGCGCGCTGCTCCGGCTCGGCTGCGAAGGCGTGGCGCCGCCGCCCGAGATGCGGCGCGCGCGCGCGGCAGGGAGCGCGCGATGAACATCCTGATCACCAACGACGACGGCGTCTTCGCGCCCGCGCTGATGCGGCTGAAGGAATCTCTCGCGCCGCTCGGGCGCGTGGTGATCGTGGCGCCCGACCGCGACCAGAGCGCGACCTCGCACTCGCTCACGCTCCACCGGCCGTTCCGCATCCACACCCACGATGCCGACGTGTACAGCGTGGACGGCACGCCCACCGACTGCGTGGTCACGGCGTGGTACGGGTTGCTGGACCGTCCGCCCGACCTGGTGATCTCGGGCATCAACCACGGGCCCAACATGGGCGAGGACGTGTTCTACTCGGGCACGGTGGCCGCCGCCATCGAGGGCTCCATCCAGGGCGCGCCCGCGATCGCGGCGTCGCTGGTGACGCGCGAGGCCGCCGACTTCGTCGAGCCGGCGCGCTTCATCGCGCGGCTCGCGCGCCAGGTGATCGAGCGGGGGCTGCCGCGCCGCCAGCTCCTCAACGTCAACCTGCCGCACCGGCTCTGGAGCGAGGTCCGGGGCGTGCGCCTCACCCGGCTCGGCAGCCGCGTCTACCGCGACACGCTGGTCAAGAAGGTGGACCCGCGCGGCCGCGACTACTACTGGATCGGCGGGGAGGACCCGGTGTGGCAGGAGCTGGACGGCACCGACTTTCACGCCGTGCACGCGGGCTGGATCTCGGTGACGCCGCTGAGGCTCGACCTCACCGACGAGACCGCGCGGGCGGAGCTGGAGGCGTGGAACCTGGTCCCGTGAGCGAGCCGCCAGGAGAGCCCGAGGAGTCGTTCGCCTTCGCGGCCGAGCGCGAGCGCATGGTGGACGAGCAGATCCGCGCGCGCGGCGTGCGCGACGTCCGCGTGCTCGAGGCGATGCGCCGGGTCCCGCGCCACCTGTTCGTCGCGCCCGAGCTGGAGCGCGAGGCCTACGGCGACTGGGCGCTGCCGACCGCCGAGGGCCAGACCATCTCGCAGCCCTACATCGTGGCGCGCATGCTCGAGCTGCTGGAGCTGGAGCCCCTTCATCGCGTGCTCGAGATCGGCACCGGGAGCGGTTACCAGACCACGCTGCTCGCGCGGCTGGTGCGCGAGGTCTTCAGCGTCGAGCGCATCCACGCGCTGCTCGAAGGCGCGCGCGGGCAGCTCCAGATGCTCGGAGCGCGCAACGTCCGGCTCAGGCTCGGCGACGGCAGCCTCGGGTGGCAGGAGTTCGCCCCCTATGATAGGGTGCTCGTCGCTGCGGCGGCACCCCGCGTACCCGAGGCACTCAAGGATCAGCTGGGGGAACGGGGTGTTCTCGTGATTCCCGTCGGCGGCCCCGAGGCCCAGCGCCTCGAGGTGTGGCGCCGGACGTCTGCGGGGCGGTGGGAGTGGCGGCGGTACGGCGAATGCCGCTTCGTCCCGCTGCTGGGCCGCGACGCCTGGCGGGAGGGACGGGGCCCATCCGGAAGAGACGATTGATGTCGGGGCGTGGCTCAGCCTGGTAGAGCACCTGGTTCGGGACCAGGGGGTCGGAG